>JARRNV010000013.1:0-11719 GCA_037384685.1 Sulfurimonas sp. | reverse complement strand
TACAAAAAGTATTTTTGCATGTAACCAACCATTCCCGCTAAAGCCTATATGGTAGGCTAAAAAACCACCACTTATGAGTGTAGCCCACATAGCCGGAACACCTATATATTTAAAAAGTTTGTACTCTTGAATTTTAGCTACTTCTATAAAACCTTTATTTTCAATATGCTCGGCATGATAAACAAAAAGTCTCGGCAAATAGAACAACGCGGCGAACCAGGAGATAAACGAGATCACATGGAACCATAAAATCCATTCATACATAATTCAAACCTTTAAAAATTTTTCTCTAAATAAAAAGAGTTGTAATTTGAACCGCCGTGCACACCGTTAAAGAGTCCAAATACTCCTGAACGATGTTTTATTACGACTCCAAAATAAAGTTCTTCTAGTTCTTTTGAACTAAAAAGTTTTCCGATATCAAAATCTAAACTGATATCAAGATAATTTAAAAATTTAGAGGTTGAAGAGTTTTTTAGTTGACCATCCAGTTCTTCAATTTTTAAAGTTTTAGTTGTATAAGAAACTCCTTCTCCAAAACCAAGACGAACACGGTTATCTAAGAAATCAAAGTTCCAAAATGCTTTAATATAGGCATCTACACCATAACAATTATCAAAATTATCCTCATTGTAATAAGCCAAACCACCTTTAGCATAAATATCTAAAGGCCAGTCATTCACATTGGCATAGAGCAACTTACCACCATCTATAGAATAGACTTTATATTGTTTGTGATCAGGATTTATTTGTCCAAATATTACATCTCCTAAATCTTTACTCGTAGCCCATCCATATACACCGCGAACCGAATATTGATTTTCTGAAGCTGAAGCACTCGTCAAAAATACAAATAGAACGCTTATTAAAAATATATACCTATGCATCTACTACATCTAACTCTTTAATTGAGTCATTTCTATGAGAAACAACTTTATCGTGTAAACGACGAAGTGCTTTTGTTGCACGTTCAATAGCTAAGTCGATTGCAGTATCTAAATCATCATCGTGTTGTGTAATTACTACTGGCTGAGCGTGGGCAACTTTTACATTAAACTCTACCATTACACCTTTTTTCTCTGCTGCTACAACACAGTCAATACTTGTAATATCTAGTGAATATTTTCTAAATGCTGCAGCTGCACCTTCAATATGCTCTTTTGTAGCATCTGTTAACGTAATGCCTTTTGCACGAATTTGTAAACCCATAACATATCCTTTATATAGAGGTTTTCGCCCCTTTTATTTACTAATATAATAGCAAAATAAAGTTAAATTAGTATAATACGAAAAAAATTAGGATTATAAATATGAGAGTTTTTACAGGAATTCAACCATCCGGCGATCTGCACCTAGGAAATTACTTTGGTTCAATTAAACAGATGGTTGATGCGCAAGAACAAAATGATACTTTTGCTTTCATAGCAAATTATCATGCTATGACATCACTCAGTGATGGTGAACGTCTTCGTGAGTTAACTATGCAAGCTGCAATTGATTTTTTAGCGCTTGGAATTGACCCAGAGCGTTCAACATTTTGGGTACAATCAGATGTTAAAGAAGTTCTTGAACTGTACTGGATTCTCTCCTCATTTACGCCGATGGGACTACTTGAACGCGCCCATAGCTACAAAGATAAAACAGCTAAAGGGATAGCGGCAAACCATTCACTTTTCTCTTATCCTGTTTTAATGGCTGCTGATATTTTACTTTTCTCACCTGATGTTATTCCTGTTGGAAAAGATCAGATCCAACATGTTGAAATTGCACGTGATATTGCGATCAAATTTAATAATGAATACGGCGATATCTTTAAACTCCCAGAGTACCAAATTGCTGAAAATGTTGCGACAGTTCCCGGAACTGACGGACAAAAGATGTCAAAAAGTTACGGTAATACGGTAAATATCTTTGGAGAAGAGAAAAAACAACTCAAAACTATTAAAAAAATTGTGACTGAAAATGTACCTCTAGAGGCTCCAAAAGAGTATGAAGAGTGTAATGTTTACAACATGGCAAAACTCTTTTTAAATGAAAATGAATGTGTAGAGTTGCAGGAGCGTTATAAAAGAGGCGGAGAAGGTCATGGACACTTTAAACTTTACTTACATGACGTTATTTGGGATTACTTTAAACCTTATAGAGAAAGACGTGAATATTTTCAAAACAATCAAGATGAAGTACGAAAAATTTTAGAAGATGGTGCTTCAAAAGCAAGAAAAGTTGCTTCTGAAGTGATTGAGAAAGTAAGAACCGTTACAGGAATTGCTTACTAAAAAGGGTAAAATTATTTAATTTTACCTTTACCTTTAAGAGTGTTACCTTTACGGTCAACAGCTACCATTTCAATTTTATCACCTTTAGCACCGATACCTTTAACATCAAATTTAAAGATAGGGTTTTTAGATAAGAACTGAGAAGTAGACATATCCCAAACAGTTTCACCATTGATTGTAGCAGAGATGTGAGTAATGAAGTTAGCATTTTCTCTATCTCCAGTTTTTTTCTCAGCCATGTTGTATGTTGACATCTCGTGCTTAGCTAGAGCCTTAACACTAACTACACCACCTTTTAATTTTGCTTTTACTTTAATTGCAGACATTTTTTATCCTTATAGTTTTTTCTTTATTAAATCAATATATGAAAAGGTCTTATTAACCTTCACATCCACCAAGAGCAACATCTAAAGTTTGTTTAGCAGCATAAAGCTTACCATCAGTACCTTCAGCTACTACAGTAATAGTACCAGATTTAGCCATTTTAATTTTGATTGAGTAATCCATAGTGTCGTATTTAGTTACACTAATAACACATACAGCAGCCTCTGGATTTGAGTCTTGGAACACTGCTACTGTTTTAGCAGGTACTGATACTGAAAAATCTACAGGGATAGCACCACCGTTACTTGCTACAGCTTTCTTAGGACTGTCAGATGGAACCTTAGCAGCAGTAAGTTTTACGTTACTCATAGTAAGGTTAGCATTTCCGTACATAGCTTTGATAGCTTCATCTGGAGTGGATTTTCTGAAATCCTCAGCTCTAACACTTGCAGGTACTACAGCTAATGCTAATGCACCTAATGTCATACTTAAAAATTGTCTTCTTTCCATAATCTTTCCTTTTATTGAGATTTATTTTAGCCCTTCAATATGTTTAGCAAGTGCTTCCATATCTGCTTCAGTAAGTTTACTCACTTGACCCTTCATAACACCTTTCATAGCTCCACCATATGTTCCATTTTTATATCCTTTTAATGCAGCCAATGTTTTTTCAGCTTTCCAACCCTGGATAACTTGTGATTTGCCTAAAGCATGTTTCTCGCCGTTAGCACCGTGACACGCTGTACATTTTGCAAAGTTTGCATCTGCACTTAATAGTGTCGCACCTAATAAACCTAAAGTCAGAATTGTTTTTGATAAAGTTTTCATATCAAACTCCTTTTTTTGTTTTATAGGAGTAGTATAGAAAATAATTGTGGAGTGATTGTGAAGTTAAAATTTAATACTAAAAGAGGTATATTTATCTTTTAAGGAATCAACGCTTATGTGAAACCCATACTCGTCTAAAATAGATTTTACTATATGCAGACCTATTCCAAAACCACCGGTTGTATCTGTAAACCTTGCATATCTAGTAAAGAGTTTTTCTATATTCTCTTTATCTATTCCTATACCTGTATCTTTAATTGTTAGAGTGTTCTTTTGCAGTGTGATCTCGATCTTTCCGTTAACTTTATTGTATTTAATAGCATTAGAGAGTAAATTGTCTATAACTTTTATAACTTTTTTTCTATCTATTTTTATATCTATGTGATCATTATAGTGTTTTACTATTTCAATATTTTTGATCGTAACTAATGCTTTGAAGTACTCTATCCTTTCATCTAAGAGCTCATTTAAATTTATCTCTATATTTTGTGAGACCAACTTATGCTTTAATATTAAAAAAGTTAGATCGTCATATATATTTGAAAGAGTTTTTGCCCCTATCTCAATTCTTCCTATAACTTTTTGAGAAAACTTGTTTTGTTCTTGTGTCTGCAAAAGCTCTATATTTGTTAAAATTGTACTCACAGGAGTGTTCAACTCATGGGTAGTATCTTTAATAAATCTATCAAGTAAAAAAAGTGTATCTTTCATTGGTTTGAGCAAAAGGGAGAGTAAAAAATATCCTATGAGCAACATAAATATTAAAAAAGCAGAACCATATACAATAATAGTACGTATTAATGTAGTTTCAAAGTGTTTATCCTCTACCATCTCTACTATAATATATTGTGCTTCAAGATAATACTCATCACTGTTTTTTAAATAGCGTGCAATCATATTTTGCGTCATCTGAAGATTACTAAGATCAACTGTAGGGTTTTCTTTTGTCGAATACAATAGTTTATACTCTTTATCATAAAGAGATGTTTTAAATTTTTCATCCCACGGATAGATCAGCTCATTTGTTGTATCATTTTTAAGATCTTTTAGTTTTAACGTTAACTCATTGGCATAATCATTTAAAGCTACCAACTGCTCTTGATTATATATCTCCTTTTGTGAACTATAGTAAAGATAAACTCCAAGTGTGGTTATTACTAAAGTAAAAAAACTATATAAAAGCAGAAAATTCCGAAGTGTTTTTTTAGTACTAGAGGATAAATTTATATCCAGATTTTTTAATACTGACAATTATATCCTTTCCTAAAATCTGACGTAGATGTTTTATGTAAGTTCTGACAGCACTCTCACTAATATCTTCATCATATTCCCAAAGTGAACTCTCTATCATCTCATGGCTTACTAATTCATTTTTATTTTGTAAGAAAAGTTTTAAGAGTTTGAGTTCTTTATTGGCAAGAGATACTAACGTACCATTTTGTATAAGATTATCTTTATTTGTATCGAAACTGCATCCGTTTGGCAAGACTATTGCATCACTCTTGTTATGATAGAACTCTCTTTTTAAAAGTGTCTCAACTCTAAGTTGCAACTCTTTTAATGCAAATGGTTTTTTTATATAATCATCACATCCGCTGTCATATCCACTTTCTAAATCTGCAATTCCATTTAACGATGTAATAAAGATAGCCGGTGTTTGATTTTCCATACCCCTTATTTCACTTAAAAGTTCAAAACCGCTAAGTTTTGGAACATTTACATCTAGTAAAAGAAGATCAAAGTTATGTTCATACGCTTTATCTCTTGCATCATCACCGTCAAAGCTACTGATTACTTCATACTCAAGCGATTCTAAAAAATCTTTAACAGTTTCATGTAGTGCCATATCATCTTCAAGGAGTAGTATCTTTTTCATAACTAGATTATAGCATTGAAAAGTAAGTTAAAAGGAAAAATTTAAGAGGAGATAAGATACTAAAAATAGTATCTTATAATTTTTGGCGAAGTTTTGCTACAAAGAATTTTTTACTCCAGATAGCATCTTTTAGATCTAACATCTCTCTAATCTCGTCATTGACTAGTCTATAACTCAGTGTGATCTCTACCATAGCAGTTTTAGGTACTCTTTCAACTTTAAATCTTTTTGAGCCTTTTGCAGGGATACTCATATCTTTTGATTGTTTTTTGGCCATATGAGGGATTCCGCTTCTCCCTTTTTTTCTTTCATATGTTGTTGTCAAAGAGAGTATTTTTGTATCTAAAACATCCCCTGCTTTGTTTTTATACACCATCTCTAAGAGTAATTCTCTTCCACCAAAACCACTTGGAACATTATGTGGTTGAGGATTTGTAATAGTTACAATAATATCCCCACCTTTTAGCTTAGAAGAGAGTTTCAACGCACCGTTTAGCATTGAGTCAAAATGAGCACCCATAAAACCATGGTTTCTTACTGTTCTCATTTTTGCTTTACCATTAAAACTATATGTTGCAGCCACATCTCTTTTTTCTGGACCCATGTGACACTCTACACAAGCTTGATCACCTTTATACTCTTCTTCCATATTTGTGAAAACCATTCCATGTACACTTCTATCATTAGCATGACATACAAAACAAAGTTTATTTGGATTTTTGTCCATAAAATCATGATGTATAGTTTTATGATATGGTGACTTTGCATCAGAATATGGTCCAGTCATTGTCCCAGACGGTGTCCATTCCACCCTGTCAATTCCACGTTTTGTATCATCGTACTCATCGTGAATTTTATCAATATTATGACAAACTACACAGTTGATCCCTTCACTAATTGAATCATCATTAACTGCTTTGTCAGCCTTACTCCCTTTACTCAGCCCCATAACGGCAGCTATCTCATAATCTTGTCCTGTTTTAGTTACATTAATTCTAGGGTTGTGGCATGTTGCGCATTCAACTTTAACACTTGTTAAACTTTTTCTACTTTTTCTACTTACAAACTCTATACTTTTTCTAAAATACTCATCATGTTGAACGTGGCTTTTTGCGTGCCAAGAGTCATTCCATTCATCAACAATTCTATGGTGACATACTTTACATCTTGTTGACTCTTGATAACGCTCATCAACTTTAACAACTTTAGCGCCAAAACTAAAACTAACTGCTAAGAAAAAAACTAGAAAAAACTTCATACCTTACCCTCTTTGTTTATCTAACCAGACCATAAGTCCTTTTTGTGCATGCAATCTATTTTCTGCTTCTGTGAAAACAATATCGCTATGCTCCTCTAAAACCTCTTCACTCACCTCTTGACCACGATATGCAGGTAAACAATGTAAAAACTTTGCACCCTTTTTCGCCAAACACATCATTAGTCCATCTACAATGTAACCTTCAAAATCTTTAATACGCTGTTCTTTTTCATCCTCTTGTCCCATAGATGCCCACGTATCAGTCGTAACTACACTTGCACCTGTTATAGCCTCTTTTGGGTCATTGCTTACTTTAATAATAGCGCCACTTTGTTTTGCTAATTCATACGCTTCTTTTAAAACATCATTATCAACTTCATACCCTTTTGGTGTTGCAATACGAAGCTCAAATCCTAGTTTTGCAGCAAGCATTAACCACGAGTGAGTCATATTATTCCCGTCACCCACATACGCTACACTAAGATCTTTTTCTAAACCATACTCTATGATTGTCATATAATCTGCTAACAATTGTACAGGATGATAAGAGTCTGTAAGTCCATTAATTACTGGGACTTGCGAGTATTTTGAAAACTCTTCAATCATAGAGTGCTCAAAAGTTCTGATCATCACCATATCACACATTCTACTAATTACACGAGCTGTATCTTTAACAGGTTCACCTCGTCCTAGATGAATATCACGATTGGATAAAAAGAGCGCATGACCTCCAAGTTGAAACATCCCAGTTTCAAAACTCACACGTGTTCGTGTTGAGCTTTTTTCAAAGATCATGGCAAGAGTTTTATGTTCTAACTCTTTATTAAAAACCCCTCTTTTTAAATCTTTTTTAATACTAAGACCTAACTCTATAATTTCTAAAATTTCTTCTTTGCTAAAGTCTTTTAGTGTTAAAAAATGTCTCATTTTCTTTCCTAAATTTTTAAATAAGCGTTAATTATACTATTT
The DNA here is from genome assembly GCA_037384685.1 of Sulfurimonas sp. Classification (GTDB taxonomy): domain Bacteria; phylum Campylobacterota; class Campylobacteria; order Campylobacterales; family Sulfurimonadaceae; genus Sulfurimonas. Next base: position 4,188 of record JARRNV010000013.1, on the reverse strand, counting down.
TTTTAAAAGTTTTGCTACTTCTTTGGCGTGATATGAAATGATTATATCAGCACCCGCACGTTTAAATGCTACCATAGTTTCCATCACAACACGTTCATAATCAATCAGACCCGCATTTCCTGCATGTTTTAACATTGCATATTCACCACTCACATTATATATAGCCATAGGTTTTGTAGTGTTGTCTTTTATCTCTCTAACTATATCTAAATAAGCAAGGGCAGGTTTTACCATTAGTATATCTGCACCTTGTGCTTCATCTTCAATCGACTCTGCTATTGCTTCACGTCTATTTGCAGGATCCATCTGGTATGAACTGCGATCACCAAAACTAGGAGTTGATTCTGCTACATCACGAAACGGTCCGTAGTATCCCGAAGCAAACTTCGTAGAGTAACTCATGATCGGAAGATCTTCATAACCTGCCTCATCTAGTGCAGTTCTTAATGTCTCGATGATACCATCCATCATCCCTGAAGGTGCAATCATATCCACACCTGCTTTTGCATGAACAACTGCCTGTTGTCCAGAAATCTTTAAAGTTGCATCGTTTACAACTGTCTCTTTCTCTTCATCGATAATTCCACAGTGTCCATGATCCGTATACTCACAAAAACATAAATCAGTTACTACAAACATATCAGGATGTGCTTTTTTAATCTCTTTAACTGCTGTTGCAATAATGCCATGTTCACACAATGCATCACTTCCAACTGAATCTTTTGTGTCTGGAATACCAAATAATATAATAGAATAGATCCCTAACTCTTTAAGTTCTTCACACTCTTTAACGGCTACATCGATACTCATCTGGTACACACCCGGCATTGATGCTACCTCTGTTTTTATCCCTTCACCACTTCTTACAAATAGTGGATAGATAAAATCATCAACACTTACATGTGTCTCACGCACCAATGCACGTAAATGTTGATTTAAACGAGTTCTACGAAATCTTTGAAACATAGTTTTTAACCTTTTTTGCTATAATGACGATTATTTTACCATTATAAAGATTAATATATGAATATAGAGATTTCAGAAGTAGCAAATTTACCCTCACGTTTTGGTGATTTTAAAGTCAAAGCTTTTAAAGAGGGACATAAAGAACACCTCGTTATATATTCAAAAAACTTAAATGAGATCCCAATTGTTCGAGTACATTCAGAGTGTTTAACCGGTGATGCGATAGGAAGTTTAAAATGTGATTGTCGTGACCAGCTTGAATATGCACTTACATTAGCAAATGAAACAGGCGGGATGGTGATTTACCTTCGTCAAGAGGGAAGGAACATAGGGCTACTTAACAAAATCAACGCTTATGCTCTGCAAGATCAAGGGTATAACACAATTGAAGCAAATCACCAGCTTGGATTTTCTGCAGATGAAAGAAGTTACGAGATCGTAACTTCTGTTTTAAACCATTTTAATATTGAAAAGATAAAATTATTGACAAACAATCCTGATAAGATCAACTCCATTCATGGTATTGAGATTGTTGAACGTATACCGATTGTTATGAAAGCAAATGAACATAATAAAGGTTACCTCAACACAAAACGTGATGAGATGGGACATTTAATCTAAAAGAGGTCATATGGCTATAGATACTAAACAAGATGATTTAAACACAGCTATTCACAAGCTTAAAGCACAAGAAGACATCTTAAAGGAGTTTAGTATTCTCTCAGGTCTTGGAAGTTGGGAAGTAGATTTCAAAACACATCAAACTATTTGGTCGGAAAATCTATATAACGTATATCAAGTTCCAAAAGACACTCCTCTAAATTTAGAAACTTTTTTCAATCTTATTTTGCCTGAGTATGTTGAAGAAGCGAAGAGGATTATAGAACTCTCAACGAAATCACGCGATATGTTTTCATTTCAAGCTAAAGCAAAACGTGGTGATGGAAAAATAATCGATATTCTAATAAATGGAAAAACTCTTTTTAATGAGAAAAATGAACCTGTCAAGTTTTTAGGTTCTACACAAGATATTACTCCTATTATGGAACTGCAGCAGGAGACACAAGAATTATCTCAACTTGTTGAACAATCTTCAAATGAGATCTATATAGTTGAACTAGAAACATTAAACTATATATATGTCAATCACGGTGCTACAAAATCTTTACAATACTCTAAAGAAGAGCTTTTATCAATGAGTATACGCGATGTCAACCCTTATCTAAAAAATGACGAGATAGAGAGATTAAAAAAGCTTTTAGAGAATAATGGAAATATTTTAAATAAAACTATACATAAAAGAAAAGACGGTTCTTTATACTATGTGCAATCTTACCTTCATCTCATAACATACAAAAATAAAAAATGCTACGTCATTTTTGATACTGATATCTCCCAGATCATTGAACTCGAATCAAAATATAAACGTCAGGCAAAAATACTAGAAAATATTCACGACTCTGTAATTAGTACCGATAATTGCGGCAATATTATCACATGGAATAATGGTAGTAAAAAACTTTTTGGTTATGATACCTTTGAGGCTATCGGCAAAAATATAAAAATGATATACAGCAATAAAAATAAGTTTACATTAGCAGAGTGTTTTCAAAACATCAACGATGGAGTAAATCTTAATACTGAGCTGGTCCTAGTTCACAAAGAAAGAACACCGATTATTTGTGATGTATCTTTAAGTGCTTCTAAAGACGATATGGGACAAATCATTGGTTACATAGGCTATATTCAAGATATCTCAAAACATAAAGAGACTCAAAGAATGCTTGAGATTCAAACAGAAAAACTTAGACACCAAGCACACCACGATATGTTAACGAATTTACCTAACAGGGTTTTGTTTAGAGACAGACTTGATCAAAATATAGCTTCATCAAAAAGAAATAATAAAAAATTTGCACTTTTATTTATCGATCTAGACCAATTTAAAAATATCAACGATTCCTTAGGACATCACGTAGGTGATGAAGTTTTAATAGAAGCTTCCAAACGCTTAAGCACTGTTATTCGTGAAGAGGACACACTCTCTCGCCTTGGGGGTGATGAGTTTACTATCATTTTAAAAGATATTAAAGATAGTAGAAACGCCGTCATTGTTGCACAAAAAATTATAGATATTTTAAAAGAACCTATTATTATAAAAGATTTAGAGCTTTATGTCTCTTCAAGTATCGGTATTTCAGTTTATCCTGATGATACAAAAGAGGGAGACAACCTCATTAAGTACGCTGATGCAGCTATGTATAAAGCGAAAGATGAAGGACGTAATAATTACCAATTTTACTCATCTGAAATGACAGAATCTGCATTTGAACGCGTTATTATGGAACAAAGTCTGCGCGTTGCTATAAAAGAGGAAAGCTTTGTAGTCTACTACCAACCCCAAATTGATTCTCAAACAAACAAGTTAGTAGGTATGGAAGCTCTTGTACGTTGGCAACATTCAGATGCAGGGATGATCTCACCGGAGAAATTTATTCCACTTGCAGAAGAAACAGGAATGATCATCCAAATAGATCTCATAGTCCTGCGTAATGCGATGTACCAATTTAAAGCATGGATAGATCAAGGGTTTAACCCCGGTAAGCTTTCTTTAAATCTCTCAGCAAAACAGATTGAAAATAACAACTTTATTGAGATTCTTTCAGACACTATGAAAAGATTACAGTTCGATCCTGCTTGGCTTACTTTAGAGATCACGGAGGGGCAGATCATGAAAAATCCAGAAGACTCGATCAAGCGTTTAAAAGAGATAAACAACTTAGGCATTGAGATCGCAATCGATGACTTTGGAACCGGTTATTCATCACTTGCATACTTAAAACGTCTACCTGTTAATAAACTAAAAATAGATAAAGCCTTTGTAGAAGGGTTACCAGATGATGATGAAGATATAGCGATCTCTAAAGCGATCATTGCACTTGCGCAAATTCTTAACTTAAAACTTGTAGCTGAAGGAGTTGAGACAAAAGAACAACAAGAATTTATGGCAGCAAACGGGTGTAATGTTATCCAAGGATATTATTACTCAAAGCCGTTAGATACGCACAATATGAATAAATTTTTAAAAGCTATTTAAATTTACTTTCTGCCAGTGCTGCCACTCTCCGTTTTGCCGCATCTGTTTCTCTCATAAGCTCTTCTGTAACTTCAGAAAGCTCTTTATAGTAAAGTTTTAATTTGTCAAACTCTAAAGCATCCATG
>JARRNV010000012.1:0-8812 GCA_037384685.1 Sulfurimonas sp. | reverse complement strand
TGCAGGGCTTACAAACTTCTGTCCACTTTGTATCATTACAAAAAAATGTGATTTACCACAAGATAAACAGGAATAGTAATGAGTCAAATCTCATTATGCAGTGGGTGGTACATATAATATTAGTGGTACAACTTCTGTTGATTTAGCATTTACTTATGCTCCAGAAGTTACAAATACTTACAGTGTTCCATACGGTATGGGTATGACAACTATGACAACTAAACACAGTCAAACAGGTGTAAGTGCACAAGTTAACTTTGCTTTCTAAATGACAGTTGTTAGCAAAATATAAGAAATTCTCCTTTCTTTACGTCACCCTTTTTGGGTGGCACCCTTCTTTATCTTTATTGAAATCAAAAAAACTTTAAGTATAAAATTAATGTTACAGAGTAATAATGTAGAAGAAAAACCTTGAGTAAAGGCTTTTCTATATTTAGTAGATTTAATAGTAGTTAAACGAGTTTAGCCTCTCTTGGACCCTCTTTGATCTCACCTACAAGATAAGATCCTTTAGCAGTAGCTAAAACTTTTTCAACATTCGCATCTTCAACAACAAGTATCATTCCTACACCCATGTTAAACGCTCTAAACATCTCATCACGCGCAACATGCTCGCCCATAAGTTCAAAAATAGGAAGTACTTTAATAGCATTCTCTTTTACTTCTGCCATTAAGTTTTCAGGAAGTACACGTGGAAGGTTCTCAACAATCCCACCACCTGTAATATGTGCCATTGCTACAATCTCATTTTTTAGTGCTTTAAATGTTTTCACATAGATATTTGTAGGAGTTAAAAGAGTCTCAATTAATGGTTTACCATTAAAATCATCTTCAAATTTCATTCCCATTTTTTCAAACAGTACTTTTCTAGCTAAACTAAATCCATTTGAGTGTAAACCAGATGATGGAAGAGCGATCAGTTTATGACCAGCTTTTACAAGGCTTACTCTGTCCATCTCAGACTTTTCAGCAACACCAACCGCAAAACCAGCTAAGTCGTAATCATCTTCTGAATACATACCCGGCATCTCAGCTGTTTCACCACCAATCAGTGCACATTCGCTTTGTTTACACCCCTCTGCAATTCCTGCTACAACGTTTGTCGCAATCTCAACGTCTAGTTTTCCAGTTGCATAGTAGTCTAGGAAAAACGAAGGAGTTCCAAAGTTACAGATAAGATCGTTTACACACATAGCAACAAGATCAATCCCTACAGTATTATGTATACCGCTGTCAATTGCAAGTTTAAGTTTTGTTCCAACTCCATCTGTTGCTGCAAGCATTACAGGCTCATTAAACCCTTTAGGCAATTCAAATGCACCTGCAAATGAACCGATACCGCCCATAACACCTTCAACCTTAGTAGCTTTTACTAATGGCTTAATATTTTCAACAAAGCTGTTTCCAGCATCTATATCTACACCTGCATCTTTATAAGAGATTTGACTCATTACTATTCCTGTTTATCTTGTGGTAAATCACATTTTTTTGTAATGATACAAAGTGGACAGAAGTTTGTAAGCCCTGCAAGAAGAGGGATCACGCCTAGATAAAACCATGCATTATCTAAGATAACACCTGTAATAATCAGTGCAAGTCCGACAACTGTGCGAAACACTCTGCAAAATTTTCTAACTTTGTTTAAGTCCATTTTATACCTTTTGCTTAAATATTTTGTAATTATATCAATATTAAGTAAAATTAATCCAAAAGTCGATAAAATCGCCCTCTGATTCAACAACTTATTAGCTAACTCTAAACGAGAACAAATCCTCGCATTCGCTCTGAGCCTTTTATTAGAGCTAGCTAATAAGTTTAAAACAGGAAATAAGGAAAAATACAATGAATGATAAACAATTTATCTACAACGAAATGATGGTTCATGTACCGCTGTGTACGCATAAAGATCCAAAAAAAGTTTTAATTATTAGTGAAAATGCCAATGCAATGGTAGAAGAGATCAGTAAACATGATGGTATTGATTGTGATGTGATTTCAGCTAATATGGATCTGTTAAGAGATGTTGAAGATAATAACTATGATGTAGTTATATCTGAATTAGAAAGTAATGCCGCGGTACTAGCACATTATAACCGTGTGCTTAATGAAGAAGGTTTGTTAGTTACAAAGCACCCTTCTCTTGACGATGTAGAGGCTAACAAACAAATAATGGATATACTGGGAAAATATGCAAAAATAATTATGCCGTATAATTTAGGCATATCTCAAACAGCACTTTTAGCGTCTAAAGCATATCATCCAACAGCAGATATTATTTTGCATCGTGCAGATATGTTAGATGATTTGGGTTATTATAACTCAGATATTCACCCTGCAGCATTTGCAATGGGAAATTATATTCGTAAAACATACTTAGGAACGATTAAGAACTAATGGCTTTTAAGTATGCCATTGCACTAACTGGAGGTATAGCTACAGGAAAAAGTACTGTAGCTTCTTTACTCGCACTAAACGGTATGAGAGTAATAGATGCAGATACGATCGCTCATAGAATTTTAGATGACTCATATTTATGGGTGAAAGATACATTTGGCCAACAGTATTTGAAACCAAATAACAAAGTAGATAGAACAAAGCTTGGAAGTTTGATTTTTTCAGATCCACAAGCAAAGAAAAAACTTGAAGAGTTTTTACATCCTAAAATTAAAGCAGAGATTGAACGACAAAGTGAAAAACAAGACAGTTTCAAATTTCCTTATCTTATTGACATTCCTCTCTTTTTTGAGAATAATAACTATGATATAAAAGATAGTGTTGTCGTCTATACACCAAGTGACATCCAGTTAGAACGTTTTATGAAACGTAATGGTTTTAGTAAAGAAGAATCAAGTAGAAGGATAGCTTCGCAGCTTCCAATTGAAGAGAAAAAAAGTCGTGCAACTTGGATTATTGACAATTCAAAAGATTTAAAACATTTACAAAAAGAAGTAGAACTCTTTGTTGAAAAAATTAAGGAGATATATTTATGAGAATAGCAAAATACAGTGCAAATGGAAATGACTTTGTTATTTTTCATGATGATGTAAAAAAAGAAAGAAATGAACTTGCACGCGAATTATGTCATCGTCAAGATGGTATCGGTGCTGATGGGCTTATTGTTGTTGTTCCGCATGAAAAGTACGATTTTGAATGGGAATTTTATAACTCTGATGGAAGCCATGCTGATATGTGTGGTAATGGAAGTCGTGCATGTGCCCATTATGCTTTTAATAATAATCTAGCTCCAAAAAAGATGAGTTTTCTAACCGGAGCTGGCGTAATTAATGCAGAGGTAAGTGAAAATGATTCTCGTTCAGGAATGGTTTTAAGTGAACTTACTCCTCCAGAAATTATTGATAGAGATATAGAGTATCACGGAAAATATTGGTGGCTTATTAATACAGGCGTCCCACATTTAGTTTGTCTACAAAATAATGTTGAAGATTTTGATATTGAAGAAGCCAGAGAACTGCGTTATATTTATAATGCAAATGTAAATATTTGTTGTGTAGATCATAATGGCAATATGTTTGTAAGAACATATGAGCGTGGAGTAGAAGATGAAACTCTTGCCTGTGGTACTGGAATGTCTGCATGTTTTTATAGAGCTTTTGTCGAAGAAAAAGTACAAAACAACATTGAAGTGTATCCAACAAGTAAAGAGACTTTATACCTTGGTTACAATGGGAAAACGATTACTTTTAAAGGGAGGGTTAAAAAGACGTTTGAGACGGACTGGGAAGTATAATTACAACCCAGCAGCCTCAACAATTTTAGCTTGAGTGTCAGCGATTAGAGGATCGATAATCTCATCAAAAAGACCACCACCCATAATCTCTTGCAATCTATAAAGCGTTAAGTTAATTCTATGATCACTTATACGGTTTTGAGGATAGTTGTATGTACGAATACGACCACTTCTATCTCCAGTACCGACTTGTGCAGCACGTTCTGCTGCGTTAGCTGATTGCTGCTCTTGCATTTGAATCTCAAAAAGGCGAGATTTTAAAACTTTCATCGCTTTTTCTTTATTTTTATGCTGAGACTTTTGATCTTGATTGGTTACTACTATACCTGTTGGCAAGTGGGTAATACGAACGGCAGAATCGGTTGTATTAACCGATTGTCCACCACAACCAGATGAACGCATTACATCAATTTTAAGATCATTTTCATTGATTTGAATCTCAACATCATCAACTTCAGGCATAATCGCTATTGTAATTGCTGACGTATGCACACGCCCTTGTGATTCTGTTGCCGGAACACGTTGTACACGGTGCGTTCCTGCTTCATACTTCAATCTACTATAAACCTGTTCACCTTTGAAGAGTGCAACAATCTCTTTGTATCCCCCGGCCTCAGAACTAGAAGTATCCATAATTTCGATCTTCCAGTCACGAAGCTCTGCATAGCGAGTATATGCATTAAACATATCTCCTACAAAAAGTGCAGCTTCATCTCCACCAGTTCCTGCGCGAAGTTCCATAATGATATTTCTATCATCATTTGGATCTTTAGGAAGCATAAGCATTTTGATTTCTTCTTCTAAAAGAGGTATTTGAGGTTCCAGCTCTTTAAGTTCCTCTTTTGCCATTTCTGCCATTTCAGGATCAGCGAGCATCTCTTTAGAATCTGCGATCTCTTGAACTATTATCTTATACTCTTTTGCTTTTTCTACGATTGGTAAAAGTGAAGATTGTTCTTTTGAAAGCTCTGTCATCTTTTTGATGTCAGATGTGATATCAGGTGAACTTAGCAAGTCGCTAAGTTCATTATAGCGATTGATAAACGGAGTAAGTTTATCGGCTAACATAGTGGTGTTAGCCTTATAATGCGTTTACAGCTTTGTGTAGACGGCTTACTTTTCTAGCAGCAGTTTCTTTTTTAAGAATACCTTTGCTTACAAATTTATGAATTTGTTGGTTAGCTACTTTTAATGCAGTAGCAGCTTCTTCTTTGTTCCCTGCATCGATTGCAGAACGAACATCCTTTACAATATTTTTAAGACGAGTTCTATAAAAACGATTACGCTCTGTACGAACGATAGTTTGGCGAATTCTCTTAACTGATGACTTGTGATTTGCCATTTAATGTATCCTTCTTGGAAATATAAGTCCGAAATTCTACCTTAAAAATAATTAAAATTAAGTTAAGTGGTGTTAGAATGTCTGAATTTCGTAAAATGAACCGATTTCAAAGTATACAAAAACAGAGCAAATCCTCCCTTACGGTCTGAGTCTGTTTTTATATACTTTGAAATCTAACGAACATACAGATATAATGTTGAAAAAGTATTAGAAGCGATAGGAATAGTGTATGAAATTATTTGGAACTGATGGTGTACGTGGTGAGGCTGGTAGCTTTTTAAGTGCTGAGGTAGCTATGCGTGTTGCTATGGCAGCGGGCATTTACTTAAAAAGAAAGTCTGTTACAAATAAGATTTTAGTTGGGAAAGATACACGAAGAAGCGGCTATATGATCGAAAATGCGATTGTGTGTGGTCTTACTGCTGTTGGTTACGATGTAGTGCAAGTTGGACCAATGCCAACTCCTGCCATTGCATTTATTACTGAAAATATGCGTTGTGATGCAGGTATAATGATCTCAGCATCTCATAACTCTTTCGAAGATAATGGAATAAAGTTTTTTGATGCTCATGGAGATAAGTTTCCTAGTGACGTAGAGCAAAGAATTGAAGATATTTATTTTGACGATCAAAAAATTCAAGAGGCACAAGTAACTGGTAAAGCTATAGGAAAAGCTAAAAGAATAGATGATGTGATAGGGCGTTATATAGTTCAACTTAAAAACTCTTTTCCTGTTGAGATGACACTACAAGGGATGCGTATAGTTCTTGATACTGCAAATGGTGCTGCGTATAAAGTGGGTCCTACTGTTTTAGAGGAACTTGGTGCTGAGGTAATAGTACTACACAATGAGCCAAACGGATTTAATATTAATGAAGATTGTGGAGCATTGTACACAAAAGATTTAAAGCAAAATGTGATTAAATACAGAGCTGATTTAGGAATTGCTCTTGATGGTGATGCAGATAGGTTAGTGATCGTTGATGAAAATGGTAATACGATTGATGGAGATCAACTCCTCGGTGCATTAGGTTTATATTTAAAGGAAAAAGGTTCTCTAAAAGGGGATGGTATTGTAGCAACTGTGATGAGTAACGGTGCACTAGAGAGTTTTATGAAAGAGCATGGTTTAAAACTTTTCCGATCAAATGTTGGAGATAAACATGTTTTAGAGATAATGAAAAAAGAGGGGATCAACTTTGGGGGAGAACAAAGTGGTCATGTTATCATCAACGATTTTGCTAAAACAGGGGATGGATTAGTTTCTGCATTGCAAGTTTTAGCGCTTATCATTGCCAAAGGTGAAAAAGCATCAAAAGTACTTCGTCCATTTACTTTGTTTCCACAAAAATTGGTAAATCTGAAAATTCAAGTCAAAAAACCATTAGATGAAATAAGTGGTTTAGCTGAATTGTTAAAAAGTATTGAAGATGATAATATTCGCCATCTTATTAGATATAGCGGTACAGAAAATAAGCTACGTTTGTTATTAGAAGCAAATGATGAAAAACTGATGGAAAAAAGAATGGACGAACTAATTGGATTCTTCAAAAAAGCACTTAATGGATAGTAATAAAAGTTTTCGACTAACAGCGATATTAGTTTTAAGTATTGCCGGAATATTTGTAATTGATCAAAATATTAAAACACTTTTTGTAGAAGGTTTTAGATATTACACAAAGTGTATAGATTTTATACTGGTATACAACAAAGGTGTTGCATTTTCAATGTTCACTTCACTTGGTGAGTATTTAAAGTACATTCAACTTTTTTTAGTGTTGGGAGTGTTCGGCTATATTATTTATCTTAAAAAAATATGTTATGCATTTCCATCAGGACTTATAATCGGTGGCGCAATTTCTAATATTTACGATCGCTTTGTTCACGGTGGCGTTGTTGATATGGTTTTTTGGCATTGTGGATTTGATTTTGCCGTTTTTAATTTTGCTGATGTGATGATTGATCTAGGAGTAATATGGTTGTTGTTATTGAACTTAAAAACGAGTTTATGTAAAAATTAATCGTAAAAAAAGTACATTTTTGGTATGATTGCCCAAAATAATATAATAGTGCAAAGGAAATTGATGGATATCAAGTCAAATAAAATTAATAGTGCTAATGCTGAGATATCAGCAACTATCTCTACAGAAGAGGTAAGTGCGAATATAGAAAAGATAGCAAAGCAATTAGCTAAAACTGCTAACGTTCAAGGGTTTAGAAAAGGAAAAGTACCTGTAGCAGTTATTAAACAACAGTATGGACAAAAACTTGTTGAAGATGCAGAGTCAGAAGCGTTACGTCAAGTACTAAGCCAAGGTTTAGATGAGCTTGGAATTAAAAATGATGATCTAATTGGTGAGCCTACAATTGCTCAATTTGATAAATCTGATGACAAAATTGAAGTTGCAATTAAAGTTGCGATGCGTCCGCAAATAGAAGTTGGAGATGTAGATGTATGTATTCCAGATTTTAAAAAACCGGATGTGAAAGATAAAGATGTAACTGCTAGAATTAAAGAACTTGCAGAGGGTCAAGCGCCATTAGTAAACATTAAACGTAATCGTAAAATGAAAGAGGGTGATACTGCAATTATTGACTTTGAAGGTTTCCTTGACGGTGAGCCTTTTGAAGGGGGTGCTGCTAAAGATCACGCTTTATTACTTGGTAGTGGACAATTTATCCCGGGCTTTGAAGATCAACTTATCGGTGTAAAACGTGATGAAGAAGTTGAAATCAACGTTACTTTCCCTGAAAATTATGGTTCAGATAAACTTGCAGGAAAAGATGTAATGTTTAAAGTAAAAGTAAATCAGGTACAAGTAAAAGATGATGTAGAGATTGACGATGAACTAGCAAAAAAATTCCTTCCAGGTGATGAGGATGCTAATTTAGAAAAACTAACATCTGAAGTAAAAAAAGCTATGGAGCAAGATGCACTAACAAAGCTTTATAACGAAGAGTTAAAACCAAAACTTTTGGAAAAGCTTGTTGATTCTTTAGAGTTTGAACTTCCAGACTTTGTAGTAGAACAAGAGATTGATATGGCTCTTAACAATAAAGCAAGAGAGATGAGTGAAGATGAGATCAAAGAGCTTCGTGAAAATGCTGATAAATTAACTGAACTACGTGAAACTTTCCGTGATGAAGCTGCTAGAAGTGTAAAAGCAACTTTTATTATTGATGCTTTAGCACAAAACGCAGGAATTTCTGTAAATGAACAAGAACTAATGCAGACTCTTTATTTTGAGGCTATGCAAATGGGACAAGATCCTCAAAAGATGTATGAGCAGTATAAAGAATCTGGATATTTACCTGCTATTCAAATGTCAATGATTGAAGATAAAGTTTTAACAAACTTATTAAATAAAAAAATAGAAGAATAATATGAGCTACATACCATACGTAATTGAAAAAACAGGTCGTGGAGAGAGAAGTTACGATATCTATTCACGTTTATTAAAAGACAGAATAGTAATGCTAAGTGGAGAAGTGAACGATGCAGTAGCTTCAACAATAGTAGCACAACTACTTTTTCTAGAAGCAGAAGATCCTGAAAAAGATATCTACTTTTATATAAATTCACCAGGTGGTGTCGTTACGGCAGGTATGGCAATATTTGATACAATGAACTATATTCGTCCAAATGTAGTTACAATTTGTATAGGTCAAGCTGCATCAATGGGAGCATTTCTTCTTTCTTCAGGTGAAAAAGGGAAACGTTA
>JARRNV010000011.1:0-8838 GCA_037384685.1 Sulfurimonas sp. | reverse complement strand
ACGCTTCTTTTTTCAGATATAAATAAAATTTTTAGTGTAGATGACATTATGTATGAACTTTGGTACGATAGTGATGTTTTGGGAGATAATGCCTTGAAAACACTTATTAAAGGGCTTAGAAAAAAACTTCCTGAGGGGAGTATAAAAAATATTTTTGGAGTCGGTTATAAAATAGAGATTTAAATTTTTTTAGGTAAATAATTATATTTTAATTACAAGCAAGATATAATTTATGAATTAAACAAAATTGGTTGGAGTTTTTCAATGAATAGAAAACAGATCTATAACCCGGACTCAAAAGAAAATGTCAACGACAGAAAAATTTTTGGTGGAAATCCAACAGGAATTTTTGAGTTAAACAATATCAAATATCAATGGGCATACAACTTATGGGAAGTGATGTTAAACAACACTTGGTTCCCTAAAGAAGTTGATATGACTAAAGATGTTAATGATTATAAAAACTTGACAGAAGCAGAAAAAACAGCTTATGACAAGGCACTTTCACAACTTATTTTTATGGATTCGCTCCAAACGAATAACCTGATTGACAATGTAAATCCTTATGTTACGTCTCCGGAGGTCAACCTTATTTTGGTGCGTCAGTCTTTTGAAGAGGCATTGCACTCACAAAGTTATGCCGTTATGGTTGATTCTATCTCTACAAACTCGGCAGAGATCTATGAGCTTTGGCGTAGAGATATGATGTTAAAGCATAAAAACGATGCGATAGCAGCCGTGTATCAAGAACTTGCAAAAAACCCAAGTGAAACAAACTTTGTAAAAGCTTGTTTTGCGAACCAAATTTTAGAGGGGATCTATTTTTATAGTGGGTTTACATATATTTATACACTAGCACGTTCTGGGAAAATGCTGGGTTCAGCACAGATGATCCGTTTTATTCAACGTGATGAGGTTACACACCTTGTACTTTTTAAAAATATGATCAACACATTAAGAAAAGAGCGCCCTGACCTTTTTACTGAAAAGTTAAAAGGTGAAGTTATTGAGATGTTTAAACAAGCAGTTGAACTTGAAGTTGGGTGGGGTAAATATATCACTCAAGGACAAATTTTAGGATTAACAGATGCGATTGTTGAACAATATATTAAGTTTTTAGCTGATGACAGATTAACTTCTGTTGGATTTGAAAAAATTTATAATGTTGAAAACCCTATTAAATGGGTTGATGACTTTGCAAAATTCAATGATCAAAAAACAAACTTTTTTGAAGGGAATGTTACAAACTACTCAAAAGGTAGCTTGACATTTGATGACGATTTTTAAGACTTGCAAGTAAAAAACCTCGTAACTCTTTCACTAAAAACCTCTCCGGATTATCAAAATAATCTGGATGTTTTTTTGCAGCAACTTGACTCCATAGAAGAAAACTCTCTTATTGTAGCACCCGAAGTATGTTTAACGGGTTTTGATTATGAAAACCTAGATAAAGCTGTTACAGATGCTTCACATTTTTGTGAAGAGGTAAAAAAACATTCACACAATAAGATAGTAGTACTTACGATGTTGGAACGTCATGGTGAACACGTGTTCAATATGGCAAAAGTGTTTGCTAACGGTGAGTTAGTTCATCAACGCTCAAAAGCAAGACTTTTTAAGCTAGGGGATGAGCATAAGTATATGCACGAGGGTGATGATAATGGTATTGAAACTTTTGAGATTGCCGGGGTGAAAATTGCACTGCTTATCTGTTTTGAGCTCCGCTTTAAAGAGTTGTGGCAAAAAACAGAGGGTGCGGATATTATAGTAGTACCTGCTTGGTGGGGAAAAGCGCGTGCTGAACATTTTCGATCGCTTACTCAAAGTTTAGCAATTATGAATCAGTGTTATGTTTGTGCAAGTGATAGTGCAAATGATGAATGTAGTGTTTTAAGTGGGGTGATAACACCACAGGGTACAGAGGCAAGAAATGGGAATAACCCTTGCTTAGTAGAGGAATATAGGGAAAAAGAGATCGCTGTTATGAGGCGATATTTGGATGTAGGAATAAAATAGGGTGTTAGACAGAATTAAAGCAACAAAAACAGCAAAGTTAGCCGAGGATTGCGAAGCAAGAATGGGCGGCTTGGATGAGGATGTGAAAAAAGCGATAGCGCTCACAGATAGAGAAGCCTTTGTACCGCAAGGTTTTAGACACAATGCATATAAACTAGATGCCTTGCCGATAGGATCAAACCAGTATATTAGTTCACCACTGACAGTGGCGAAGATGACCGAGTACTTAATTCCACGTGGAGCAGACAGAGTTCTAGAAGTCGGTTGTGGTAGCGGGTATCAAGCAGCTGTACTTTCACATCTGTTTCGCGGTGTATTTACGATCGAGAGAATTGAAAGTTTAATACTTGAAGCGAAAAAAAGATTTCGCGATCTGGGGATAAATAATATCCATACCCGTACAGATGATGGTCAAAATGGCTGGATCCAGTATGCCCCGTATGATCGTATACTTTTTTCAGCCACTGCAAAAGAGATACCGGCAAAACTTTTTGATCAACTTGCAGAGGATGGAATCCTTGTAGCACCTATAGAAAAGGGCTCTAAGCAAGTGATTACTCGTTTTATAAAAAAAGGTGAGCGGGTGATTGAAGAGGAACTGGAAGATTGTGATTTTGTCCCTGTTTTGGATGGAGTTGTCAAAGTTTAATCTTATTATAGTAAAATACATTATTGCTATGTTTAGGATAAATAGATGGAAGAGATATACGGGATAAAATATACAAAACCTGAGGTGGTACTCCTTCAAGATACGGGTATTGGGGTTGCAGAAGCGGCAGCTCGAACATGTTACGATAGCTTTGAAAATAGTGAAAACAGTGTTATTAAATCTATCCGTAACACATTACCCAACGAGGATATGAAAGAGGAACTTAACTCTATTATGGAGTCTGATCTGCTTGATAATCTTGCATGGACCTATTTCCACCACTCTATTTTAGAACATGCAAATCTCTCTTATTTAATAAGGGGAACAAGTCGCGGTGTTCTGCAGGAACATGCAAGACACAGAATACAAGCTATTAGTGTAAGAAGTACCCGTTACACTATGAGTAGTATTATTAATGCTTTTGTAGCTTCAATAAATGGCGGCGATAAAGAGTTCTTTATTCAAAAAGTGCTCTCTTACGATATGTTTGTAACTGCCGATGAAGATTATAACCGATTAGAGATATCTGCAATGTACGATAAACTGCTTTTTCAGTCACAAAGGGTGGAAGATTTCCTTTCAATTGCCGTGGCAAAAAGCTCTTTAGAGTTCGTAGAAGAGTTCAAAGGTGATGCTGGGAAACTTTATGAGGCATTGGAATCGGGTAAGAAAAAGCGTAATGTAGGTGATGCTTTTAAACATATTATTTCAGATAATGTAAAAGTAGATATGGTTGTTACATTTAACTTGAGAAGTTTAAAAAATTATTTAACACTTCGTGACAGCGGAGCTGCATATTTTCAGATCAGATGGTTAGCCGAAGCGATGAAAGCTGCCACACCAAAAAAATATCTTGATCTGATTGTAAAAGAGAAATAGGAAAAATTATGTATAAAGTATTTATTGTATTGTTGCTCGTTTTTAGCGGTTGTTCAAACATAAAAGTTACAGGTGCTATGTGTGATAAGATAAACCAAGAAGGCGGTGAAGTTCCACAAGAGTGTCAAGCATACAGCCAAGAAAAAGCCGACAAAGCATTTAACAAAGTTACAGAAGATAAAAAAGTATCAAATAAAGATATAGAATTCGATAAAGAGAAGGAATAAAATGGCAAGAAGTGAAGTTTGTGAACTGTGTGGAAGTAGTGAAGATGTAACACTTATGGAGTTACCTGTTAGTGACGGTAGTGAAGATCAAAGTGTATATGTTTGTGCAACATGTAAAACACAGATACAAAGCGGTGAGTTAGATGACAATCATTTTAACTGTTTAAATGATTCAATGTGGAGTGAAGTACCGGCTGTAAAAGTGATGAGCTATATTTTACTGAACAAACTTGGTCGTCAAGATATGATCGATATGATGTATCTCGAAGAGGCAGAACAGAGTTTAGCTGATCAAGCGATCCATGCAGAGGAGAATAAGCTTGTTTACAAAGATTGTAACGGGGTTGAACTTCATGCAGGTGACAGTATTGTAATTATGAAAGACTTAGAAGTAAAAGGTGCAGGTTTTACTGCAAAACGCGGTACTACAGTTACTAGAATTGCATTAGCACCAAATGACCCTACACACATCGAAGGGCGTGTAAACGGAACAAAAATCTTCTTAAAAACCGAGTTTATTAAAAAAGCATAATGCAATTAAACGATAGATTTTACAAGATCGATAAAGATTTTAGAAATTCCTTTGCTAGAGATAGAGATAGAATTATCCACTCTGGCAGTTTTAGAAAATTAGAATACAAGACGCAGGTTTTTTTAAATCACGAAGGTGATTTTTTCCGCACCCGTCTTACCCATTCGATCGAAGTATCCCAAATAGCTCGCTCAATCACATCAGAACTTGGGCTTAATGAATCCCTTGCAGAAGCAATAGCACTTGCACATGATCTAGGACACACCCCTTTTGGGCATGTTGGCGGAGATACTTTAGATGAGTGTTTAAAAGCCGGTGGTTTTACAAATGGATTTGAGCATAATTTTCAGAGTTTTCGTGTAGTTACAAAGTTAGAAAAACGATATAAAAATTTTGACGGGCTCAATCTCACATATGCAACTTTAGAGGGTATTTTAAAACATTCGTACCCGTATAAAAAATCTTTTATTCCCGACATTGTCGATCAACATTTCGATCTTGAACGTCACCCAACTTACGAAGCGATGGTCGTTGATCGAGCAGATGAGATCGCATATATAAGCCATGATATAGATGATGGTGTGCATTCTGGACTTATCTCATTTGAGGATCTCAAAGAGAGTGAACTGGTGCAAGAGGTTTTAGCAAAAGTTGAAGCTGAAGGAGTCGGCAGTGAAAACGATGAGATGTTTCGTTATAGATTCAGCTCACACATGATCAACCATCTTGTCTATTCACTTCTTTCATATTCACATCAAAGGGTAGCAGATAAAGAAGATTTGCCTATAGGATATGAAAAAGAGCTTGAAACCAAGATCAAAAAGCTGAAAAAGCTTCTGTTTGTAAAGATGTATCAACATAAAGATATTGTTCGTAAAATGTATGCAGGCGCTCAAGCAATTAAAGGGCTTTATAAAGGGCTTATGGAAGAACCGAAAATGTTGCCGAAATTTTATTATGATCAACTTCTGGAGAGAAAAAAGCATCGTGTTATAGCTGATTATATAGCAGGGCTCAGTGATCGTTACGCACTAGATATGTATAATGAAATCACCGGAAGATTTTAACAATAAAGTTATAGTATGGAAGAATTATCATTAAAAACAAAAAAACAGATCGTACTCTCTAGAGTAATATATGACTATATTGTGAATGGTTTGGCAGATGCTCTAAAAAGTTTGTCAGAACAGGAGATGCAGATCTTGGTGATGCGCCTTAATATTCAAGCGATAACCCATGCTATAGATATAGCTAACCAAAATGAGATTACAGATTTTAATTACTGCTTTGATCAGTTAGGTGTATCGTTTGAGACTCCGGTACCTTTATCTCAAGTTAAATTTTCACCGGAATTTATTGATGCACATATAGAGATTTTACGCTCCGAACTTGGTGACGAGTTTTCTGATATGGTGACATACTTAAAAAAGATGGAAACTGTCGTTTAATAAAATGTAGTTTTGGAAGTATTTAAAATAGAGGTATATAAGCCCGAAGGCTTATATTACAGGCGTGATTCGTAACGTCTCATCATATAAAGACGTTTAAGCATTTTCTTACGAGATGCAATTTTGAATTTTTTACGCTT
The DNA here is from genome assembly GCA_037384685.1 of Sulfurimonas sp. Taxonomy (GTDB): domain Bacteria; phylum Campylobacterota; class Campylobacteria; order Campylobacterales; family Sulfurimonadaceae; genus Sulfurimonas. The sequence goes on along the minus strand of JARRNV010000011.1, from coordinate 2,947 downwards.
TTCAGTTTCAGTTTCGTGGAAACGACGAGCACGAGCTTCTGTAACGATTAAGTTACGATCAGTCTGCTTTTTGAAACGTCTATACGCTGCATCAAAATTATCATCTTGGCGTAGTACAATACCTGGCATATCACATCACCCACTTTCTGTATAAATTTGGACTCGAATTATATCCAAATAATAAATTAATTACAAATAATAAATATTTAACTTTTTCTTAAAAATATGAATTAACATAAAATTAACACTTTTTATATAAGATCTACTCTTAAAAATTTCCTACCTTATCAGTTTGGTGACTCTCAGGTAGGAAATGGCGACAAGCACCGATATTATTTTATCATTATTATTATTAATTTATAGAGATAGATTGGTGCCTGAAAATAGGAGAAAAAGTGGGAAAAATCCAAAAAAAGGCATTAGTGACCTCAATAGTTTGTGCATTAGCACTAAATCTCGGAGCGACTGACCTCGGCTCTATTAGCGTTGAGTCTTCGACGATCGATATTAATTCTGAAGATGCTACAGAAGTATCAAATGTTGATGTTATAGATCAAGAAACAATTCAGACAGTTGGACCAAAGAATTTAGTAGATGTTTTAAAAACTGTACCCGGGGTTACAGCTGTAGCAAGAGCCGGTGAGATGATGCAGATACGATTTAGAGGTGTAGGTCAACAACAGTTTATGGGTGAACAACCGGGCGTAGCTATTATTGTAGACGGTGTACCTATAAAATCAAAATCAGGTGGTTTTAGAATTAATATGACTGACATTAAAAGTATTAAAGTTATTAAAGGTTCTGCTTCATATCTTTATGGAGACGGGGCATTATCAGGAGCATTAATTATAACTACAAAAAGACCAAAAGGGAAAAACGAAACTATTATAACAGCAGAAGCCGGAAGTTATAAATATAGATAGTATACAATAGGAACAACACAAAGTACGGAGCATTTTGGAATTAACCTCAATGCAACTTCAAGAAGTACAGATGGGTACTGGACAGATTCAGAGCTTTGGACACACTCTATTAACGGAAAAGTATCATATTATATCGACGACACAAGTGACATTACATTAGCAGCTGATTTTTCAAAAAAGTTTGATGAAGCAGGTTCACGATCAACGGTCGGTGGAGTAACGGAAGCAGCACAAAACCCCAAAGGGGATGGTAATGATGGATACACAAAAGATAGTAGTATAGACCTAGATAAGTTTTACCTTACATATGTAAAAGATTTTAACAATGCTCATTTTACAGCGACGGCATATAATTATAAAGATTTGTATGAGCAAACATCAAACCCTCAAGATACAGATGGAAATATTTCAACACCAAATGTATATGTAAAGCATTCAAATCAAGATCTGAAACAAAAAGGGATAAAGTCTGAACTTTCTGTAAATAGTAAAAATTTTGCTTCTATGATTGGGTTAGAGTATGGACAAAGAGATGACATAAGTGATAGTCAAACACTTGCTGATTATAATTCATATAATTGGTCAACACATTTATATACAAACTATTTTGCCGGAGAAACTAGTTATACAAATAGTAAAGATACAGTGAGTGCAATTTATGGCGAATTAAAATATAATTTTCTTCCAAATTTAACTACAACATTGAATGCTAGATACAATGTACTTAAAAAAGAGTATATAACAAAAACACATGATTATAACGGTACGGTTTGGTCAGACACTACAAACACCGACAGTGCAACGTTTAGAAATACAGCATATAGATTAGGTGCTACATACAATGTAGATAAATCTATGGACTTCTTTGCAAGTGTTTCAACAGGTTTTCAAAATCCAGAAGCAAAAGATTTAGCAGCTAGCCCAGATCTTAAAGCACAAACTAGTGTCAACTATGAGATTGGTTCAAGAGGTATTATAGATACGCCAAACACATATTTAAAATATGAACTTTCTATCTATCAATTATATAATAAAAATATTTTAGGACCTTTAGGTGGGACGTATGCTTTTGGTGATCCAAAAAGTAATATAGGTGATTCAAGAAGCCGAGGTTTAGAGCTGAGTGTAAATAGTGATGAAGCGAAACAGTTTTCTTTCATTTTAGCATATACATATCTTGATGCAAAATATACAGCACATAATCCTCAAGATGTAATTATGCAAGACAAAAGTGTTGTTGTGATGAATGTAATAGGAAATGATTTACCTAGAACCTCAAAACATACAGTTGATCTCTTTTTAAATTATTATGTAACAGATGATATTAAGTTGATCTCAGAAGTATATGCAAAAAGCAGTTATTATGCAGATGAGATGAATATTGTAAAGTTGAATGGATATCAGATACTTAACTTACAAGCAAGATATTATGCAAAACTTTTTGGAAACAATCTTGAAATGTGGGCAAAAGTAGATAATGTATTTGACAATCAGTACTACAGATCAGCTTTATTGCATAAAGATAGCAGAGGAGCTTTTGGAATAGATCCAGAAGATGCAAGTATTATAGTCGATCCGGGTAGAGTATTTTATGTGGGTTTAAAGTACGCTTTTTAAGGTAATTGTATGCAAAGTATAACTCTTTTTTCTGTATTTGTTTTAGGGTTATCTTATGGAAGTACGGCGTGCATGTTTTCATGCATGCCATTTTTAACTCCACTTTTGGTGAATAGTTCCAATTCGATGAAGCAATCATTTGGAGTTGTTTTCCCTTTTAGTGTGGGAAGAATTTTTACTTACACTCTAATCTCTGTGTTTGCATTTAGCAGTGCTGTTTTTGTAAAAGCTCTGCTCAATGACAATACAGTTTTTCAGATCACATTGGGGAGTTTTACTATTTTGATGGGCGTATATATGCTCTATGGAATCTTTTATAAAGAAAATAAGGGCTGCTCTAGTAGTGGAAAAAGCACACCAACAACTATGTTAGGTTTGTTTGGTATCGGTGCACTGGTCTCCATAAG
>JARRNV010000010.1:0-8959 GCA_037384685.1 Sulfurimonas sp. | reverse complement strand
TCACTCTTTAATTAAAGAGTTCTTGTAAGAAGTCTAGTGAGGTGCTTATGGTCAAAGATCTTGGTAAATATATTTTTATGGTTGAGCTGGGAATTAAATATATTTATATCTTCAAAAAAACTTTTTTCCACCCTTTCATAGCACAAAAATACGCTTATGAAGAGCTTTCAAAATCAAGACAAAGTTATTCAAACAAAGTACTCGATTTTTTAAATATTGAAGTAGAAGTTGTTGGAGACATTCCTAAAGAAGATAAGATCTTATATGCGATCAACCATCGTTCACTTTTAGATATCATAGTGATGGAACATATCTTCTCACAACACAATAAAAACGGAACTTGGATCGCAAAACGAGAGTTGTTTGACAGTTTTTATGGAAAATTCTTTGAATATAGCGGTTGTATAAGTGTTGACCTTGAAACCAAAAAAGGACTCATTAGTTTTTTTAAAAACATCAAAAATACCTTTTCAAAAGTTGACAATATGAACCTTTATATTTTCCCTGAAGGGGAACGTTACAAGTCAGAAGGAATTAAAGAGTTTCAAAGCGGTGCAGAGAAAATAGCCAAAGCAAACAACCTCAAAATAGTTCCTGTATTTATTAACGATCAGCTTGAACATGTTTTTAAAGCATCTCCATTTAAAGAACCATACAAAGTAAAAGTACACTTTGGAGATATTGTTGATCATAACAATTTGGAGGAAAAATACCTCTCACACTATACACAATCACTTCAAAAGGATATTCAAGAATGAAACTAGGCGTCAATATTGATCATGTAGCAGTTTTACGTGAAGCAAGAGAAGTAAACGATCCAGACATCTTACAAGCTCTTTACGTAGCATGTGAAAACGGAGCTGATCAAATTACAATCCATCTTAGAGAAGATAGACGCCATATTCAAGATATAGATGTAAAAAACATTATGATGCTCTCAAAGGTACCTGTAAATTTAGAGTGTGCTATAGAGCCTAGCATTATCAATATCGTGTGTAAGAACAAACCTCACCGTGCTACTTTAGTACCAGAAAAACGTCAAGAGGTAACTACAGAAGGCGGGCTCGATCTATTCTCTAACGAAGAGGCTATTGCAGAAGCAGTTTATAAACTAAACAGTGCAAATATTCCTGTTTCACTTTTTGTAGATCCGACCATTGATGCTATGAAAAAATCACGTGAACTCGGTGCACAAATGGTTGAGCTTCATACCGGGCACTTTGCAAATGTTTTTGCAATGTTGCACTCATCACTTCCCTACTCCAATCACTCTATAAAAGAATTAGAGCTTCCACGTACAACGCTTATAACCCAACTTGACGATGAACTAAAAAAGATAAAAGAAGCTGCAAAGTTCGCTAAAGAGCTAGGTTTAGAAGTAGCGGCAGGACATGGACTTAATTATCATAACGTGCATGAGATGGTTGCCATTCATGAAATTATTGAGTTAAATATCGGGCAAAGTATTATTGCAAGAAGTGTTTTTACCGGCTTAGACAAAGCGGTCTCTGAGATGAAAAGACTCACCTCAAGATGAAACCAAAAATTGCGATCTCCATAGGCGATCTAAACGGTGTAGGACTTGAAATTGCTCTAAAATCACACGATGAAGTCTCAAAGCTGTGCTCTCCAATCTATTGTACAAACTACACCATGTTACATCAAGGTGCAAAACTTTTAAACCTTGAACTTCCAAATGATCTACAACTCCATGAACTTGATGGAGAGTTTAGAATTGAACCGGGCAAAGTAAATAAAGAGAGTGGCTTATATTCTTATAATTCATTTATGGAAGCTATCAAGCTGTGTGAAACAAAAGAGGCAGATGCTGTGGTTACCATGCCTATACACAAAGAAGCATGGAAACTCTCTAATCTTAACTTTGTCGGACATACCGATCTACTTCGAAAATACTTTAACAAAGAAGCGATTATGATGCTTGGATGTCCGCAGATGTTTGTAGCATTATTTACAGAGCACATGCCTCTCAAAGAAGTACCTTTGCATATCACATTTGAAAATATTTCAAACTTTTTATTTGATCTGCACAAAAGTTTAGGTGATGTAGAAGTGGCAGTTTTAGGGCTAAATCCACATGCTGGAGATAACGGTGTACTTGGTAATGAAGAGCGAGAGATTGAAAGAGCTATTGCACATGTAAATAAAACTTTAGCTAAAGAACTTTTTCATGGTGCTATAGTTCCCGATATAGCTTTTACATCGTCATTTAGAAAAAACTTTAACTACTATGTTGCAATGTATCATGATCAAGGTTTAGCGCCGCTAAAAGCACTCTATTTTGATGAAAGTGTCAATATTTCACTCAACTTACCTATAGTGAGAACGTCAGTCGACCATGGGACGGCATTTGATATTGCTTACACAAATAAAGCAAGTAATTTAAGCTATCTCAACGCAATAAAATCTGCATTAAATTTTATAAATAATTAAATAAGCACAAGATATACTTAAGATTCGAAGGATATAATTTTACTACATTTAAAGGATAATTTTTATCCTTTAATATAATTTTAAATGGAGTTTTTTTATGAAAAAGATTATCTTATTATCTGTAGCAATTGCAGGTTCTTTAATGGCAAATAGTGTAGTAAAAGAAGCAAAAGATGCTGGATTAGCACCAATTCCTGCTGATAAACAAGCATTGATGAAACTTATCGATAACCCAAAAAATCCTATAACTGATGCAAAAGTTGAATTAGGAAAAAAACTTTACTTTGATCCGAGACTTTCTAAAAGCGGTTTAATTTCATGTAATACTTGTCATAACCTTAGTGAAGGGGGTGATGACGGAATGGAAGCAGCAATTGGGCATAAATGGACTGCAAATCCACACCACTTAAACTCCCCAACGGTATACAACTCTGTGTTTAACTCTATTCAGTTCTGGGATGGTAGAAGCCCACACTTAGAAGATCAAGCACAAGGACCTATGCAAGCAGCTCCAGAAATGGCAGCAACAAAAGAACATGTAGCAGATGTTGTATCTTCAATGCCGGCTTACGTAGAAGCATTTAAAAAGATCTACGGTAATAATGTGAAAATTGACTTACCAAAAGTTGCAGATACAATTGCAGTGTTTGAGAGAACACTTGTAACTCCGTCAAGATACGATGATTTCTTAAACGGTGATGACAAAGCATTAACAAAAGCAGAACAAAAAGGTTTACAAACATTTATTCAAGTTGGTTGTACAACATGTCATACAGGTGTAGCACTTGGTGGTGACTTAAATGTATTTAACGTAGTAAATACTTATAAGTACAATAATGTAGGTGATTTTAAAGGTGATGCAAATGGTATGGTTAGAGTACCGACACTTAGAAACATCGATCAAACAGGACCATATTTCCATAACGGTATGATTAAAACACTTCCAGCTGCGATTAAAGAGATGGGACGTGTACAATTAGGTGTAGACCTTTCAGCTAAACAAGTTCAAGAGATTGAAACTTTCTTAAAAGCTTTAGATGGAAGGAAACCTGATATTACAATGCCTATTTTACCGGCTTCAACTGAGAAAACTCCATTACCGGATGTTAACTAAAACTAAAAGAGCGTTGCTCTTTTAGTCTAACTTATCTGGAGTTAATCCAACTTCTTCTAAAAAGTGGCGTAGTGCTACTACTGCATCTTTATGTAATTCATTGTTATGCGATAATGATACTGAATGCTCTTTACCATTAACATGTAATAATAAACGATGTTTTTTAGATACATCAACTTCTACACCATAATGCTCTAATGCATGTGTTAGTTTCGTAATATTGATATTTCCAGAGATTGGATGCTCAAAGATTTTTGCTATTTTTGATTTATGTTTACTCATTGTTTTCCTTTTTTTAATGTAAATTAACGCTTTTTAAATATTAAAAGTGTCTTATCCTCAGTATCATAGAGTGAAAAAGTTTGTTTATCGATCAGTTTTAGAGAACTAAGATTTTGAAAGAACTTGATCTTATGAAAATATTGCACAATAGTATCTTGATACTTTGTATATCTACCATCTTCATTTTTTTCAAAGAGAGTAAATTTAGTGCTAAGTTTATCTTCTTCAAAAATAGCATCTACACTTAAAAACTCATCATCACTATCATTACTCATACTCCCTTCTGCAACGTCAGAAAAGCCGTACAGAGTATTGATATCTGCTATAAAGATTCCATCATCACTTAGTTTTTGTGCGATAGCATCTAAAAATTTTGTAAGGGCATCTTTGTCCATAAAGTTAAGCACGTCAAATATACTTACAATTGCATCGTAAGTGCCGCTTACTTCACTTACATCTATGCACTCAGCATCAAGACCTTGTTCCACACATTCATCAATCATTACAGAGCTAAGGTCAACACCTTTGCACTTTACTCCATCACTCTCCATGCGGCGTATAAAACCACCACGTCCACATCCAACATCAAGTAAAGTTTTTACTTTATAATCTTCAAGTTCTGATCTATACAGATCGTAAAGTGCTTCAGTCGCTTCTTCAATCCCTAAAAGGTGTTCCGCTTTTGCATAGAGATCAAGGTTAGTCATTTTGCTCCGCTTTGATAACCTCATTTATTTTTTCATAAATATCTAAAACTTCATCTTTTTTAGCAATATATGAGTTTTTATTTGCAATCAGGTATGTTGAACTTGTCATAATGTCTTGTACAACTTCTAAACCGTTTTGTTTCATCGTAGTACCGGTTTCTACAATATCTACGATCATATCTGCAAGTCCTATAAGCGGTGCAAGTTCTATAGAACCGTAAAGTTTGATAATCTCAACACTCACAGCTCTCTCTTCAAAGTATTTTTTCGTAATATTTACCATCTTAGAGGCTACTTTTAATTCAGGTTTACTCAGATCTAGTTTCTCACCTTTTTTCATTCCGATTGCAACTTTACAAACACCGCGACGAAGATCTAAAAGACGAACAACGTCAAGCCCCTGCTCTTCTAAAGTATCAAGCCCTACTACACCAATATCTGCTGCTTGATGATATACATATGTTGCTACGTCTTGGTTTCTTACAAGTAAAAAACGAAATTTTGGTGTTTCAAGTATTAGTTTTCTATCATCAAACTTAAAACTATCTCCAAAAATAGTTTCAAAAATCTCTAGTGTTTCTTTTGCTATACGCCCTTTAGGAAGTGCAACTGTTAGCATAAATCTGCCTTTGTCATAATCTTTTTCATCCCTTTAAATAGTAACTCTTGATCGAGTTTAGCTTCGGGCAATAATTTTTTAAACTCTGATGCATCTCCACCCGTTAAAATTATCGGTAATTTTTTACTTTTAATCTCATCCGTAAAGGGTTTAAGATAACCGTAACTGATTGCATCTAAAGAATTTTTTGGCATTTTACCCAAATCTAGCTCAAAATTAAATGAGTAATCAAGTGCGGAGGATATATTTTTATAACACTCTTGCATAGCTTTCATACCTGGATAGATAAATCCACCCTCAAAAACACCCTCTTTCACAACATCAACGGTTATGGCACTTCCCGCATCTACTACTACACCATCTGGTACAGACTGCAACGCAACTATGCGATCTATCCCCATAGTTTCATAGTACAAAGAACGATCTATAAAAGGTTCAAGATTGATCCAGTTTTTTAAACTTTGAAGTTTTTCTTTTAATTGATGATTTACCGAAATATAAAAAACTTCTTGCGTAATTGATTCTGGTAAGAAATTTTCTACTTGGTGTTTGAAGTCTTGAATGCCATTATGAAAATGGTATGAAGTATTGCCAATATCACAAAGGAGCATTATTGAAGTTTCCAGCCCACTTCTTTAAATGCTTTTTGTGCTTTGGAACAAAGAGGTGCATCAACAAATAAGATCTTTTGCTTAAAATTATGCTCACAAAACAGCGTTAATTTTGAATATATCTCTTCAAATTTATGAACATCTTTCATTAGAAGTCTACTTTTTTGACTCACTGCAAAAATTGCCCAATAGTAACCGTGCATATCAGTTGCTATATAGATCTTTATTTTATTTCTTATCCCTAATTCTTTAGGGTTTATCTCTCTCATTTTTTTAAATATTTTCCCTTTGTTTCTAAGGGAATCAACAACCATTTGCATATCTATACTATAACCTTTATTCAATGCCTAGTTCAGCAAAAAGCTTTTCAAAAAACACACTCATCTCAAAGAGTTCGTTTTTAAGTGTTCCAAATGCTTTATCTTCAATAGCCCACTCTTCTATTCTCTTTACACTATCTGCTTTTTGACTCTCATCGAGCATATCTGTTTTTGAGATATCATCTTTAATTTTTTCTAAATGTTCTTTTAATTTATGGCTCATAGATATTTTCCTTAATAGTAGTCATACTGACCGGCTTCAACGTCAGCTTTAATTTTATCTAATTGTTCTTGAATCATATCAAGAATTACCTTTGCCGCCTCTTTATCGTTAGCTTCAGGAACATTCCAATCAGTAAATTTCATATTTGCTTGAAACAACATATCTACTTCTGCTTGAATCTCTGCTTTTCTTGAGATCAAATCTTTTAAAACTGCATCCATTTTTTATCCTTTTTGTACAAGCTTAAATACTATTGTACAACGATAAGGATAAATAGCTATAAATTATTCATAAAATTTGGATATATTTTTTTAATAATAAAATATATTTTACACGCTATACAAAAACCAAAAAACACATCAAGTAAAGAACAAGAGAGAAAAACTATAGCAACAGCTAAAGAAGCACCCCAAAGATCCAAGTAGTGTGTTACGATTAATAATAATACAAACAATAAACCAAATAACCCTGCCAATCTTTTTGCACCGCCGTCTACCATATGATCTTTAATTTTAAACAGCCCTTTGAAAAATTCTGCCAACATACTTATTGGAGAGATACCTCTATTTAAAAATAGTTTCATTACAAAATCAAAAATTAAAAAATACAATATATATACATTTGTAGTGTAAAGATATAACCCAACTAAAGATGCTACAAATAGTGCTGAAAAACGACTAACATTAGCATCTACTTTTTTAAAATTTAATGGACATGCAGTTGACATATACGACCCTTTTATAAAACAATTATCAAATAATAATCACATTTTCTTAAACTTTAACTATATTTTTTTCTTATATTTGATCTTCTAGTTATTTTTACGTTTTTATAAATTTGATAAGTTTATGATATAATCTATAAAAATATATGTTATAATTTATAGTTAAATTACAACGATGAATTTACAACAAGGACAACAAATGAAAAAAATAGTTAGTGCTCTTTTTCTACCACTATTTTTATCTGCATCTAACGATCCGTTGACACTAAACGAAGCGTTAGAAATATTAAAGAACAATAACTTAGAGATAAAAGCTGCCTCTTTAGAGGTAAAGAGTGCCCAAGAAGATATAGATAAAACATCTGGTCTTAACTGGGGTAAATTAGATTTTACACAAGATGTAGCACGTTCAAATGACGCGGGGAACGTGTTTGGTTTTAAACTTACATCTCGTGAAGCAAATTTCGGAGATTTTGGTTTTGCTGATTTTAGTTTAACAAATCCAAATATCTTAAATGTTCAACCACACGATCTTAACTATCCCGAAGATAGAGATTTCTTCCAGTCAAAACTAAAATATGAACTTCCTATATTTACAGGTTTTGCAATATCTAGTTATACAACTATAATGAAAGAGGTTAAAAATATTAAATCTCTTGATAAAGAGAAAACACTTAATGAAAAAGTTTTTCAACTTAAAAAAAGCTACTACGATATGGCTCTTTTGGAATCTTCAATCATCAATATGCAAAAAATCTTATCAAATATAAATGCATTGGAAAATACAACAAAAACTATGATCGATGTCGGGTATGCAAAAAAAGTTGATCTTCTCGAAGTTCAGGCAAAAAAAGGAAACGTTAAAAGACTGCTTGTGCAAATGAAAGCGAATGAAGAATTGCTTTATCATTACATAAGTTTTTTATTGAATGAAAAAGTTGAAAAAATAGAACTGCCGACTAGTGAAATTACACAACCGAATTTTACTGATGAAGATGTATTAAACAGAAACTTAGATATTCAAAAAGCAAGTACTGCTTTAGAGATTAAAGAGAGTATGCTAGATGCTAGTCAAGCTTCTTACTACCCTACAGTAGGTGCTTTTGCAGAAGTTTCAACTGCTGATAATACCTTCTTGGGTAATGCAAGCGATCATAAAGCATATACGGTAGGTGCAAGACTTACATGGAATATATTTAACGGTGGTATAGATAATGCAAAAGTTGAAAAAGCTAAAATTGAACAACTTAAAATGCAGTCTCAAGTACAATTAGCAAAAAAAGGGATCTCATTAAAGTTAGCAAAGATCAAAACAGAGATCAAAAGTGCTAACCAAGAGATTAAATCGCTCAAGAAAGAGTTAGATTTGGCAAATGCCATCTATGCAAACTATGAAGGAAGATATAAAGAAAAACTTGTCTCTATGAATGATGTTATCATTAAACAATCATCTCAGATAGAAAAGATCTTACAACTTTTAGTTGCAAAGAACAAAAGAAATGAAAAAATCTTTGAACTTGAAAAACTAGCAAACGGAGAAAAATAATGAAAAAAATAATGGCCTTAATCGCACTTGCAACAACTTTAGTTGCCGAAACTTTGACACTTTCAGGTACTGTTATATCTGATAACCAAAAGATGATCACAAGCCGTTTTATGGGCTTTGTTACAAGTGTTAATGTTAGTGAAGGCGATAGAGTAAGAAGAGGTCAAGTACTTTACACAATCGACTCTCGTGAAATAGACTCTGCAAAACGCCAGGCTGAAGCAGGACTTCAAATGTCTAAAAACCAGTATGCAAATGTAGAGATAAACCTAGCACGTTATAAAACACTTTACGCAAAAGATATGGTTGCAAAATATGAAGTTGAAAATTTAGAACTAGCTGCAAAAAATCTTCAAGACATG
>JARRNV010000009.1:0-9956 GCA_037384685.1 Sulfurimonas sp. | reverse complement strand
CATACAAAACATATAAAAAAAGAGGAACTGATCGATGAGGTAGAGGTTGTAACGGCCGGAATCGTAGAGATCACAGAGCGAGTAAAAGAGGGATGGATATATATCGTTCCTTAGCATTTTACATAAATTTTACACATGCTTGTTACACTTGCTATTAGAATTCAAGAAGTCTATTACAAGGATACAAAATGAAAAAAATAGTTTTATTACTGCTAAGTGTATGTATGACACTTTTAGCACAGGGCGATCTACACCTTTTTAGTGTAGCAAATAAGGATGGAGCAATTACTCCTAAACAGATTGAACAAAGTTTTGTAAAGAACGGTTTTAGTATCACACTTAACAACGATATGACAAAACCTTTTACGATCCAGTTTAAAAAGAGTGACTATAAGATTTTTAATCTTATGACTGTGTACGAGCCAGAACTAGCGGACAAACTTCTCAGAGTTACACCAAAAGCAGGTGTTTTTATCCCAATGGGTGTAGGGATCTATCAAGGTAATGACGATGATAATTTACATGTAAGTATTTTAACATCAGATGCTCAAGCTAAAATTATAGGTTGCAAAACAAACTTTAAGTGAAGATTCTCTACAAGAGAATCGTGATCTTGTAACACTTTATGAGTACGAGCTTGATGATGCCGATGATTATGATGATGCAAAAGAGGAGATCAAAATGAGCCTTGAGAGTAATTTTGCTCCAAAAGGTTTTATACTTCCTGCAACACTAGATTATGAGATGGGTGTGTTAGATGAAAATGCTGAATCTCCATTTGATTTTTATGAATCTTACTCTATTTGTAAACTTCCTGTAATATATACAGTTGCAAAAACACGTCCGGAAGCTGCAGCTTTTGCTCCTTGTACAACAGTACTTTATAAAGTAAAGGGTTCAGATAAAATTGTTATGGGCTTTCCTGCTGTGTATAACTGGTTAAGTAGCGCACATGTAACTGATGATGCTGCACATAAGGAGCTTATGAAAGCACAGAGTGATTTTGAACAAATCTTAAAAAACACTACAGAATAAAGGTTTCATTATGAAAAAACTTTTTTTACTATTCACACTGCTTACTTCACTCGTCGCTGGGGAGAGTGTAAAAAAAGTTGTGTTTGATCTTACAACCGGTGATTCAAAAGTCTTTGAGAAAAAAGTTCTCTCTGGAATCGTACGTCAAAAAATATACTATGAGGGAAAACTTCAAGAGCTGAAAGTAGCTGTAGTTATTCATGGAGATGCTTATAAGTTTTTTGTAAAAAATTTGCAAAATACAGAATATAAGAATGATAAAATTCTACTTGAAAAACATGATGAATACATGAAGCGACTCACTACATTAGCAGACACTTATGAAGTTTCTATCTATATGTGTGATGTTGGTCGTAATAAACATAAACTCGATATTCAAGATCTTTATGATTTCGTTGAGATTATTCCAAACTCAACCATAGGACTTATTGAACAGCAAAATGAGGGATATGCTTATGTCCCTATTGAACGCTAAATTTATTTACCACTTTTTGTGTAATAAAATTTGGTAATAAACTTAAAAAACGTATAAAAAAGTAAAATCTGCGAGGAAAAGGGTAAAAAGCTTTCTCTTTTTCTATCGCACTTTTTATCCTTCTTACACCCTCTTTTGTCTCAAGTAAAAATGGCATCTTAAAATCATTTTTATCGGTTAGTTCACTTTTGATAAACCCCGGTAAAATATTAACTATCTTGATCCCTTGTGGAGTATACTTATACCTTAAACCTTCAGCATATGCATTTAAAGCTCGTTTCGATGATGAATAGACCTTTGAGCTGGGCATAGAAAATAAAGACGCCAGAGAGGATATAAAGACTATTTTTCCACTTTTTTGTTTTGTAAAAACTCGAAGCAGTACTTCTAAGATCGCATGATTGGCTAAAACATTTACATCGTAGAGGTTTTTAAACTCCTCGATCGTCGGCGTACTTAAATGGGAGTGTCCGAGTGAAACACCTGCATTTAAGATCACCATATCTAAAGTTTCTATTGTTTTTAACTTCTCTTGCAACTCTTTAAATTGTGTAACATCTGCAACTATTAATTCTATATTTTTACAAAGTGGTTGGAGCTCTTTTTGGAGTAGTTTTAATTTATCTTCTCTTCGAGCTAGAAGAATAAGTTCATTTTCTTGTTCTGCGTACTGACGCGCTAGTTCAGCACCAAGACCTGAACTAGCACCAGTAATTAGGATCTTCATCTTGAAGTTACACTATCCTGATCATTACAGGTTTTGCATTTACAAACTCTTGTGCTTCTAATGCTTTGATCATTGTTTGTATATCTTTTTCAACTGCTACATGTGTTGAAATTAATAAATTTGCAGAGTTATTATCTGCCGGACGTTGCAACATTGTTTCAATCGAGATATTATTATCTTCAAAAAGTTTTGTAAGACGTGCTAAAACACCCGCTTTATCATTTACGTTTATACGTAAGTAGTATTGTGTCTCTATCTCATCAACAGGCTTGAGAGTAAGCTGTTTTCCTTCCATTGGACGATCAAATCCAAGCATAGGTTTTGATTTACCGCTTCTTGCAATGTCTATAATATTTGCTACAACGGCAGAAGCTGTTGCATCACCGCCTGCTCCAGGTCCATAGTAAAGTGTCTCCCCTACTTTGTCGCCCACTACTGAAATACCGTTCATAACACCGTCGATTTTTGCGATCATCTCATCTTTTTTAATCAAACAAGCATGTACACGCAATTCCACTTGTGTTCCTGTTTTTTTAGCAATTCCAAGTAATTTAATTGCATACCCGAACTCTTTTGCAAATGAGATATCTTCCTGTGTTACGTTCTCAATCCCCTCGATCAAAATATCTTCAGGTTTTGCATCAATTCCATAAGCAATAGAAGCTAAAATAAGCAGTTTATGTGCAGCATCATATCCACCCACATCAAAAGATGGATCAGCTTCTGCGTAACCTAAATCTTGAGACTCTTTAAGAATAGCATCGTAATCTACACCCTCATTTGTCATCTTTGTCATCATATAGTTACAAGTACCGTTCATAATACCCATCATAGACTCTATATGATTTGCAGAGAGTCCGTCACGAAGAGCATTAATAATTGGAATACCACCGGCTACACTTGCCTCATATTCAAAAGCCAAATCTTGTGCTAATTCTTGAAGTTCGTATCTGTGGTATGCTAAAAGTGCTTTGTTTGCAGTAACTACAGCTTTACCAGATTTTAAAGCACGTTTAACCACTTCAAACGGTTCTTCAATGCCACCCATTAACTCTACAACAATATCAATCTCATCATCATTTAGGATATCATCTACATTATCTGTAAGTGTGATCTCTAAACCTCTATCTTTTGCAAGGTTTTTTACAACACCACTTTTTACGACAATGTCACGTCCGGCACGGGCACTAATTACATCTGCATTATCTTTTAAAATATTTGCAACACTTGTTCCTACTGTCCCTACTCCGATGATCCCTACTTTTATCATTTTAATTATTGTCCTTACACCCATCAAATTGTTTTAAAAACACTTTTATGTTTTTTGCTGCTTGGCGGATACGATTATCATTTTCAATCAATGCGATACGAACATACCCTTCACCATATTCTCCAAAACCGATACCCGGAGCTACGGCAACACCAGCTTCAACAAGTAAACGTTTTGAGAATTCTAATGAACCTAAATGTGCAGCACATTCAGGAATTTTTGCCCATGAGAACATGCTCGCCTCATTTTTTTCTATATGCCAACCGGCACGCTCAAATGCTTCGATCAATACCTCTTGGCGATGGTTGTACTTATCTGTAATATCTTGTACACATTGTTGATCACCGTTAAGTGCAATTGTAGCTGCAACTTGGATAGGTGTAAACATACCGTAATCTAACCAAGACTTGATCTTCTGTAGTGCACCGATAAGACGTTTGTTTCCAACAAAGAAACCAACACGCCATCCAGCCATGTTATATGACTTACTTAAAGTAAACGACTCGACTGCTACATCTTTAGCACCCTCCACTTGCATAATAGAAGGTGTTTTATATCCGTCAAACGTGATGTCACCGTAAGCGATATCTGAGATAACGTAAAAACGTTTCTCTTTTGCCATTGCAACAAGTCTTTCATAAAACTCAACAGTTACAGTAGCTGTAGTTGGGTTATGTGGGAAGTTTACTAAAACGAACTTTGGTTTTGGTGAACTCTCTTTAAACACTTTTTCTAAATTATCAAAAAATTTATCTTCATCCAGACGGTATTTTTCATCAAATTCGATCCCAAACTTGATCACGTTTCCACCCGCTAAGATAAAAGAGTACTCATGAATAGGATATGTCGGATCTGGAACGACTGCAACATCACCCGGATTCATAACTGCATACGTTAAGTGTGCATACCCCTCTTTTGATCCCATTGTAGCTACACATTCTGTTTCCGGATTAAGCTTACAGTTGTAGCGTCTCTCATACCAGTCAGCGATCGCTTGTAATAGCTTTGGAATACCTTTTGAAGTAGAATAGCCGTGAGTCTTAGTTTTTTGGGCCGACTCAATCAGCTTTTCACGAATATGTTCAGGAGTATCACCGTCTGGGTTCCCCATAGAAAAGTCTATTACGTCTTTTCCAGCGCGGCGCTCTGCCATTTTGATCTCGTTTACCTCAGCAAACACATACTTAGGAAGTCTTTCAACTCTGTTAAAATGAAACTCGTCAAACATTATAATGCCCTATATAAAATATTGGCGTTATTTTATCAAAATATGTTTAGAATTATCTTGAGCCTTCGGGGTAAAATACCAATTCATCTTTAATGTTTTTTAACGTATAAAGATCTGATATTTTCATATAGACACTATTTTTTGGTATTTCAAGTTCTATTGATCGGTGTACATGCTCTTTTTTAATCACTTTTAGAAGGTGTAAAGAGCTATCATAATACGCAATATACGGGTACCAACGGTTTCTAGAACTGCTTTGAATTGTTAACCTTTTTATTTGCGATATATCTAACCAATGCTCATACAAAGATCGTTTTAGTACGATCTTATTTCCATCTTCAAGTTTTTGTACATTAAGTTTGGCATTTGAGATATCGATGAGATATGACCACTCTTTTACATTGCTTCTTTGGATATCTACAATCTCACAAGATTTTTTCTTTAACTCTTGTTGTAAAATAAGTGGATCAGTAGCATATTCTGAAGTCAAATTAATACTCCAAACAAACTCTGATGCATCTCTTGTTGAAGCTACCGTCACATATTTATAATACCCTAATGCGCTAAGAGTATCACTAATTATTTTGACAAAAAATATTGGTGATCCGTTTGTTCTAAAATTAAGACGTATCTCTTGCGGCGTTTTAAAAAAGAGATCAAGTAAACCATTTTCTTGCAATGTTTTAATAATCTTTACCGAATCTACATGATCATCTTTATAAAAAGCACTTTTTGGATCAAAAATAGCATTAATAAAGTCTTTATTTTGTTCATAAGTATCAGGGCATAAAAAAGCTTTGATCTTTTCTGTTACCGGATCTTCATTTGTTGCCACTACATCTTCAGCATTTAAAGAAAAAACTACTAAAAAAATAAAGAGAAGTTTTTTTACCATGCATACCCTCTGTTCAGCCTTTTAAACTCAGAAAACGATATAGGTTTTAATTCACCGTCTTTGTACAGAAATTTCAATCCTTCTTCTGTTTTATAGTTATACTCTTGACCATTTACTTCAAAATCAACATACCCATGCCCTAAAGTGATTAACCAGTCTTTATTTGGATCGAGTGTAAACTCTTTAGTAAAGGTAATCTGGTTCTTTTTATTTGTTTCTAATTCAATGTAACCTATCCAAAGTTTTCTCTTTGTTTTAATTACAAAAGATTTTTCAATTTTTTCCTCTTTAGGAGGAGATTCTTGTTCAACGACAACTGTTGCATTCACTTCTGTCGTATTTGTTTCGTTTACCTCTTCAACAACTTTTTCTTTCACTTTTTGAATAATTTCATTTTCAGTCGGTACAGGCTTTTCAAGTGTTTTAGAATTGTTATAAAAACTAAATAAAACAACTAAAAAGACAATCACCCCTACAATAATATACAGAGCATTTTTGTTTGCTTTGGGTTTTGTCTGAATGAAGATACTTTCTTCTTCCTCTTCCCTTTCAATATCATCGAAATGGCTTATACCTTTGAGTTTTACAGAGTTTAGATTAAGACCGTATTCACGCTCTAAGATAGATATAAAACCTATAAACTGAACTTTATTTAAACCATCAAAACTTTCATGTAAAATTGCCTGTACATGTCCTGTTGGTATATGTGTTCGCTCATAAATTTTCTGAGTACCTATCGACTTTAACTTTTCTAAACCCTCATTCATATCTCATCCTATCCATTAAAATAGCACCTGCTACACTGACATTGAGTGAATCAAAGTCATGCGACATCGAAATGCTGACAACATTATCAAGCTTTGAAGAGACTCTATTGCTAAGGCCTTCCCCTTCGCTTCCTAATACCAACACTCTTTTTTTAGGGATCTTTGCTTCTCGAATATCGATGCCGCCCATATCTGCTCCATACGTTTGAAAACCTGACATTTTACAGTCATTCAAAACGTTATGAATATTATGTTCAATTGCAAACGGCATATCAAAAAGTGCCCCTGTGCTTGTGCGTAAAATCGGTTCTATCGGCAGTTGCTTCACTCCACATGCTACAATCGCATCAACACCCAGAGCATACGCACTTCTAATAATTGAGCCAATGTTACCTATATCGGTTAGTCCTGCTAAAACTACTATAAAATCTTTTTCTAAAAAAGTTTTAAAATCGTGAAGTTTGTAATCTTCTACCTCCGCTAAAAAGCCTTGATGATTAGCATTCTTACTCATCTTAACGGCTGCTTCATTTGGAATTCTTTTGATTTCAAATCCAAGTTTCATAAGACGTGAATACTCTTTTTTATCAAGTTCGCGAGCCAAATAAAGAGTTTTTATTTTGTGCGGATAATAATCAATAAAATAATATATAGGTTGTTTAGCATAAATTAACATAGGCACATTTTAGCAAAACTTTTTTAATTACTGTTAATTTTTAAGCCAGCTAATCAATCTCTTTTAAAGCCATTAACCTTTTATAACATACTTTAGTATTTTCTCCCGTAATTTTAGAGATTAACTTTGCTTGAGTTTTAGTTGGAAGCTCCAAGTTTAGGATATCTTTTTGGGTAATTGCAGAAGAGTTTTGCTTCTCTCCTGCACGGATCACAACAACCCATTCCCCTTTAAAATTTCCAGAAAGTTTTTTCAAAATTTCACTTGCAGTTCCACGTAGATATGTTTGAAATTTTTTTGTTAACTCTTTGGCTAAAAATAGCTCTCTTGTTGGCTCGCTTTTTTCGATCTCATGTAGGAGTTTTTCTATTCTGTGTGGTGATTCGTAAAGAATGGTCGTATAGCCGTTATGCAGTGCCTCATTTAACCCTGCCTCGCGTGAAGTTCCTTTATGATCTAAAAAACCGAAAAATAACATTTGGGTTTGAATAAATCCACTCGCGACAAAAGCTGTAAGCACTGCATTTGCTCCAGGTAATACATCGTATTTTATATTGTTTTTTATACAGTAATCTACTAAAACTTGTCCCGGATCACTAATTCCGGGCATCCCTGCATCACTAACGTAAACAACATTTTGCTCAAAGAAAGAGGGCTCTAGTTTTTCAACAAAAGATTGTTCATTATGAGAGTGTAAAGAGATAAACTCTTGTGTTTTTTCAAACGGAGTGTTGTAACGCTCTTTTAAAATGTGGATAAGTTTTTTGGTAACGCGGGTATCTTCGCAAAGAAGTATATCTGCATCACTCAAAGCTTCGATAGCTCTGAGTGAAATATCGCTTATGTTTCCAATCGGAGTTGGAATCAATGTAAGCAAAGGAGTATCTTGATTATTTTTTAGCGTAACGTGCGTTAAATTTCTCGATACGTCCAGCAGTATCTACATTACGCTCAGAACCTGTGAAGAACGGGTGACATTCATTACAGATGTCAATTCTCATCTCATCTTTTTGAGATTTTGTTTGGAAAGTGTTTCCACATGCACAAGTAACTGTACAATCAACTAATACTGGGTGAAGATCTTTTTTCATTTTTTTGCCTTTTGCGCCTCGTCGAAGTACGAAGTGCGATATATTTTTTAAATCCGTATGGGTGCGGATTTTTGGAAATGGGATTATACCTAAATTTTTTATATATTACAATAGTATTTTTGAAGCTACAGCTAAAGCTGCACTTTCAGAACGAAGAACAAGAGGAGTATTTAGGCGAAAAACTTCAAGACTTGCAAGGTATTCTTTCTCCTCTTTTGAGAATCCCCCTTCAGATCCGATCAAAACAGTAGAGAACTCTGCTTTATCTTCTAAAATATTTTCACAAAAATCAAACACTTTGGTATCTGGGTTGTTAACTATAAACTCTTTTATATTTTTAGCAGTTTCAAACTCCATAAAAGTTGTTCTTCCACACTGTTGATTTGAAGCTTCTAAAATTCTCTCATACCGTTTAAAATCTGGTTTAAAGTTTTTTTGACTTCGATCACAATAGATAAAAGTGATCTTGGCAACACCTATCTCATTTAAACTCGGTAATACTTTTTCAACCGATTTAGGGTCGATCACACACCAGCCGATATGCAGTTCCTGTTTTGCTTTTTGTTCATTTACCTGCTCTGAAACAAGTGCAACTTCAAGGTTTCTAGGATCGACTGAAACGATTTTATATGTGTAGAGTATCTCGGGAGATTCTTTTCGTCTCATATAGATAGTGTCACCCTCTTTGTGACGACGAACTTTTACAAGGTATTTATGCATTTCCCCTTTGATTGTAAAACGTTCTTTTGAAGCATTCTCTTCATAAATAAAGATCATGAAAAAAACCACATCCAAATTGAAATTGATATAACAAGAAAAAGTTCAAAGTAGATAATTCTCGAAGCAAACTGTTTATAAAGGAGCAGATCTACCGGATCATCTTCATCTGCGTGTTTTAAGGCTTTAGAGCGTCTTACCTCTTTAATGATCAATGTAATTGCAATCACTATCATTAAAATATTTTCAAAGGTAAAATCAAGATGTTTAGCAGCCATCATAAGTGTACCCGTAAAGAGTGCAGCAGCTACTAACATAGAGTTTAAAGGGAGTAAAACCACTGAACGAAGTCTTTTATATTTGCTCAGATCTTTTGCTTGTTTGAGTGCTACAAGATTTGCAACCATTGCCAAAATCAAGACAATAACACCTATAGAGTGAATATTTACACCCATTGCATACATCTGATCCATTAAACACTCTCCGGATTTATAAACTCAGTACCGTTTTTTAGTTTTTCAAACAATTCACTATCGGCAAATTTTTCTATTACATCATCTGAAAAGACAATATCTTTTAACTCGATTTTACCCATTTTTTCATTATAAGCATCATCTCTAAAAGCTTGTGCGTACCCTGTATCCGTTTCATGCACAATAATACTATGGAGTTTTACCTCTTTCTCTCCGTTAATCGCTTTTGTTTGTTGAAAAAGGGTATCTATAAGTAAAAATATAACACGTGCAAACTGCTCTGCAGATGGTGAAACAGGTAATTCAACCCAACGTGCAGAGTGTTTTTTCATGTCAGATATATATTCAGAACTATCCCCGCTCCAGAGTGTAATGGCATGGTCAAACGACTCAATGAGATCTTTAATATTTTGTTTCATTAAACCAAAGTCATAAACCATCTGCCCGTTGTCTAAAAAATTAGATTCAAACAACACTTCAACTTTGTACGAGTGCCCATGCACTGAGGATCGACACTTCACGCTTGAGCATCCACGAACAATATGAGCATTTTCAAATTTAAACAACTTACGAATTATCATTTGTTATACTCCTTTGTTCTC
>JARRNV010000008.1:0-9514 GCA_037384685.1 Sulfurimonas sp. | reverse complement strand
CGGTTATGAAAAACTCCAAGCCGAAGTAAAAGATCTTAAAGAGGTAAAACGTCCGGGTGTCGTAAAAGCGATCGAAGAGGCGTTAGAACACGGCGATCTAAAAGAGAATGCTGAGTACCATGCTGCAAAAGAGATGCAGAAAAATATAGACAACCGTTTAGCAGAACTCCAAGAACTTCTTGGTAATGCGCAAATTGTAGATCCGAGTGAACTTGAACATGCGAAAGTGAGTTTTGGTTCAACGGTTGTTATGACAGATCTTGACACTGATGAAGAGGTGAGCTACACGATCGTTGGTGGAGCTGAGAGCAATCCAGATATGAGGCTTATCTCTTTTAACTCTCCATTAGCGAAACAGCTTCTTGGCAAAGAGGAAGGCGATGAGGTGAAAGTTCGTCTTCCAGGTGGAGAAAAAGAGTTTGAGATCGAAGAAGTAAAATATCAGGAGATTGTTTTTGACTCACATTAATGTAGGGGTGATCGGAGCTAGTGGTTATACCGGGCTAGAGCTTATTAAAATCTTAGTACAACACCCGATTTTTCAGATCAATTATGTTGCAACAAGTGAAGGTGGAATAGAGTTAGATAAGCTCCACCCTGCAATGCAAGATGTTTTTACATGTCATGTAGAAAAAGCAGATGCAAAAGAGATTGCAAAGCGATGTGAACTTGTGTTTTTAGCATTACCGCATCAAGCATCTATGGGATTTGCAAAAGGCTTGATCGATGAAAATGTAAAAATAGTTGATCTTTCGGCAGATTATCGTTTAGAGCTTGAAACATACGAGAAACACTACTGTAAGCATGAAGATAAGGAACATTTAAACCAATCAGTATACGGTTTACCTGAACTATATCGTGAGGATATTAAAAAAAGCTCACTTGTGGCAAATCCTGGATGTTATCCAACTGCTTCAATTTTAGGTTTAATCCCTTTTACGCAGTATATAGATGAAAACTTTCCAATTTTTATAGATGCAAAAAGTGGTGTGAGTGGTGCTGGAAAAAAATGTAATGAATCAACACATTATATCAGTATAAATGAAAATATATTTCCGTATAAAGTGTTGAATCATCGACACGAACCAGAGATAAAAGAGAAACTTTTTAAACAAAGCAATAAAGAGTTTGATATCAACTTTGTACCGCATCTAATTCCTGCAACTCGTGGAGAAATGATCGATGCATATATGCTTTTAAAAGAAGATATTGATCCATTGCAAGTGCTTCGTGAATTTTATAAAGATGAGCCATTTGTGCGAATTTTTGATAAGCCTGTAGATATAAAATCGTGTTCAGGAACAAACTTTTGCGATATTTATGTACAGAAAAAAGGGAATAAACTTTATGTAAACAGTGTAGTTGATAATATCTTACGTGGTTCATCTTCCCAAGCTGTTGCAAATGCAAATTTGATGTGTGGATTAGATGAAAATTTAGCTTTACCAACTATTGCGTATGTCCCATAGTTTAAAAATAAAAGAGGGTGCATTTGTAGTTTCAGATGCACACTATTCTCCACAGCGCCCAGAGCTTTTAGCGTTTATAAAAGCTATCCACTCCAAGCAATTACAACCTACACAACTTCTTTTAATGGGTGATATCTTCGATGCTCTTTTTGGTTCGATCGAGCATACTTACGAAGATAATTTAGAGATGATTGAGCTGATCAAAGATATAGCGCAAAGAGTCGAGGTTATTTATTTTGAAGGTAATCACGATTTTAACTTAAAAGCAGTATTTGAAAATATTCAAATATTTACGATTAAAGAACAGCCTGTGTTATGTAGTTTTGAGAATAAAAAAATCTATTTGGCTCATGGAGATTTTGATGCACCGTTAGGGTACCAAATATATACTGCACTTATCCGAAACCCGGTTATGCTTAAAATTTTAAAGCCGATAGATAATCTCTTTAACCATTTTATTTTAGATTTTGTAGATAAGCACTTAAAGAAAAAAGATGATTGTAAAGAGCTGGAGTGGTTTGAAGATTTTATAAACAATCGCTTTAAAAATCGGTATAAATGTGACTATTTTATAGAGGGGCATTTTCATCAAAATAAAACGATACAGCTTGAAAAAATGAGCTATGTGAACTTGGGTGCTTTTGCTTGCAATCAAAGATATTTTATAGTAAAATCGTTGCATAACAATCCAATATTGGAAGAAAAACAGTTCTGTAAAGGGAATTAAATTATGGATGACAACTCCTTAAGAGTCGGCTCTAATGAGATGGAGCTTGTTGATTTTCGCATTTTTAAACAAGAAGATGGCGAGGTCTACGAGGGTATATATGGGATTAACGTATCAAAAGTAAGAGAGATTATTAAAGTCCCTTTTTTAACTGAACTTCCTGGTACGCCGGAGTTTATAGAGGGTATTTTTGATCTTCGTGAAGTAGTGATACCTGTAGTTAATCTTGCAAAATGGATGGGGATTGCTGAACCCGAAGATAAGAAACTAATGAACTCAAGAGTGATTATTACAGAGTTTAATAATGTACTTATAGGGTTTATTGTGCATGATGCAAAAAGGATCAGAAGGATCTCTTGGAGTGACATTGAACCGGCTACTTTTATAAGTTCTAGCAGTGGAATAGACGGTAGTAAAATTACAGGTGTGACTAAAATAGAGGGTGATAATGTTTTACTTATCTTAGATTTAGAAAGCGTAGTACAGGACCTAGGACTTTACGAACCCGATACTGAAATGCAGGTGAAAGCTATTGAACACTTTAGGGGAATTGCTATGGTTCTCGATGATAGTGCAACAGCTAGAAAGATTGTTACAGATGCTTTAGAAAATATGGGTTTTGATGTTATCGGTGCTGTTGATGGTGAAGAGGGACTTCATAAGTTAGACGATTTGTATGAAAACTATGATGAGAAACTTCCTGAACATTTAAAAATTATTATTTCAGATGTTGAGATGCCAAAAATGGACGGCTTCCATTTTGCCGCTAAGGTAAAGGAAGATCCTCGCTTTACTCAAATACCTATTGTATTCAACTCATCAATTAGTGATCACTTTAGTGAAGGTAGAGGGTTAGAAGCTGGTGGAGAAGCTTACTTAGTTAAGTTCCAAGCTGAAGCATTTTATAAAGAAGTTGCACGTATAGTACGTGCACATATGAAGTAGGAGTATAAAATATGGATGAATTTCAAGAGATACTGCAAGATTTCCTGGTAGAGTCGTTTGAACTTGTTGAAAAACTAGATGAAGATCTGGTTGAATTAGAATCGAATCCAGAAGATTTAGAGCTACTAAATGGAATTTTCCGTGTAGCGCATACTGTTAAAGGTGCGTCATCATTTTTAAATTTTGACATTCTTACACATCTTACTCATCATATGGAAGATGTTTTAAATAAAGCAAGACATGGTGAACTCATAATTACTCCTGATATTATGGATGTTATTCTAGAGTCCATTGATCTTATGAAACAACTTTTAGAGCAGATTCGTGATACAAGTGAAGATGGTGGGATTGATGTAGCTGAATGTGTATCTAGACTTGATAAGATCAGTGGAGGAGATGGTGAAGTTGATACTCCTGTCGCAGAAGCTCCCGCAGAGCCAGAACCTGTTCAAGAGGAAACACCTGCTGAAGAAGAGAGTGCAGATGAAGATATGGACCTTGAAAATATGTCTGATGAAGATGTTGAAGCTGAGATCGCAAGACTTTTAGCCGAGCGTCAAGAAGAGGATAAGAAAAAACGTGAAGAAAAAATTGCCAGAGGTGAAAAAGTACCATCATTAGAACCAGATGCGGAACCTGAAGAGGAGGCAAAAGAGGAAAATAAAGCTGCAACTCCACCACCTCCACCACCATCAGCTCCAAAGCCTCCTCGTGCAAGTGATTCAAATGGTGGTTCAGAGCCAAAAGCAGGAGCTCCTGCAAAGAAATCTCCGGCAGCAGTTGAACAAACTATTCGTGTTGATGTAAAAAGACTTGATCATTTAATGAACCTAATTGGGGAGCTAGTTCTTGCAAAAAATAGACTGATTAAAATCAATGATGATGTTGAAGAGCGCTATGAGGGTGAAGAGTTTTTAGAGGAGCTTAACCAAGTTGTTTCAATAGTATCACTTGTTACAACAGACTTGCAGATTGCAGTTATGAAAACACGTATGCTTCCGGTTGGAAAAGTATTTAATAAATTCCCAAGAATGATTCGTGATCTTTCTCGTGAGTTAAATAAAAAAATTGAACTTGTAATTTCGGGTGAAGAAACAGAATTAGACAAATCAATTGTTGAAGAGATAGGTGACCCGTTAGTGCACATCATCCGAAACTCTTGTGACCACGGTGTTGAAGCGCCGGAAGATAGGCTGGCAAAAGGGAAAGAAGAAACCGGAACTATTATGCTTAAAGCATACAATGAAGGAAACCAGATTGTTATTCAGATCGATGATGATGGTAAGGGCCTTGATGCAGAGGCTTTAAAAAACAAATCACTTGAAAAAGGTATCATAACTGAGAAAGAAGCTGATACTATGAGCGATAAAGAGGCTTTTGGTCTGATCTTTAAACCTGGTTTTTCTATGGCTAAACAAGTTACAAATGTTTCTGGTCGTGGTGTTGGTATGGATGTTGTAAAAACAAACATTGAAAAACTAAACGGTATTATCGATATAGACAGTGAGCTTGGAAAAGGGACTTCAATGAAGTTGAAAATCCCTCTTACACTTGCTATTATCCAAGCGCTTTTAGTTGGTGTTCAAGAGGAACATTATGCTATTCCTTTAGCATCGGTTTTAGAGACTGTCCGTATTTCAACTGATGAGATTTATACGGTTGAAGGTAAAAGTGTAATGAGACTTCGTGATGAAGTATTGTCATTAGTTCATATTGGCGATATTTTTGAAGTTGAAAGAATCCTTGATGCAAGTGAACATGCTTATGTAGTAGTTCTTGGTCTTGGTACTAGTAAACTTGGACTTATTGTTGATACTTTAGTTGGACAAGAAGAGATTGTTATTAAATCTCTTGGAGAATATTTAAAAGGTATCGATGGAATTGCGGGTGCTACTATTCGTGGAGATGGTGGTGTTACACTTATTGTTGATGTTGTTGCTCTTATGGATATGGCAAAAAATGTTAAAGCTAGTGCTTTAGCAGATGCCGATTCAGCAAAAGCAGGAAGTAATGAGAAAAACTCTCCAAGTGACTATACTGTAATGATTGTAGATGATTCTAAAACAGATAGAACAATTATGAGAAAGGCACTTGAGCCGATGGGAATTACACTTGTTGAAGCAAGTGATGGGCAAGAAGCATTGAATATTTTAAAAGCAGGTGATCATAATTTTGATGCAATGCTCGTAGATATTGAGATGCCGAGAATGGATGGTTATTCTCTTGCTTCAGAGATCAAAAAGTACAATAGATACAAAAACTTACCGCTCATAGCAGTAACGTCTCGTACAGGGAAATCAGATCGTATGCGTGGTGTTGAATCTGGTATGGTTGAGTATATCACTAAACCGTATTCAATGGATTATTTGGCAAGTGTAGTTCAAAGAAACATTAACTTTAAATTTTAAACGGAGTTCTTATAATGGCTGATAAACTAAAAGATATAATAAATAAACAGCAGCAAAAAGATAATATTGTTGAACAACTTGACAATGTAGTACAGTTAGTAGGATTTATGATTGGCGATGAAGAATATGCAGTGCCGATTTTGTCTATTCAAGAGATCATTAAGCCATTTCCGTGGACAAGAGTACCTCAAGTTCCAAAATATGTAATGGGTGTGTTTAATCTTCGTGGAGCAGTAATTCCACTTATAGACCTACGTACAAAATTTGGATTACAGCCAAAAAAACATGGTGAAGATACTCGCTTTATCGTTATGCGCTATGGCGATGATGTAGCCGGATTTGTGATCGATAGGTTAACTATGGCAATTAGAATTAAAAAAGAGAACATCGGTCCCGCACCAGATACTATTAATGATGAAGATACAATCATCGATGGTGTTGGAAAACAAGAAGATAAAATCATCACTCTATTAAAAGTTCATAAACTATTAGAGAGAGATTTTTAAAAACTCCGGATAATGGATAAGATACTCCAAGTTATCAGCAACGAAGGTGAGCTTCTGCTAAAGTTTGCAGGAGAACTCACTGTTTACCAACTCTCAAAAGTTCAAGAAGATATTCTCAAACTTAATTTCCCTCAGTATAAACGTATAAACTTTGATCTAGACGAGTTGACATACTTCGATAGTGCTGCATCACTTTTTTTAGACAAAGTATTTCAAAAATTAGAAGAAAAAAAGATAATATACGAAGTTATGCTTGAAAATGAGACATTACAATCAACACTCAATCTTGTAAAATCAAAACGCTCTAAAATTGCCAAATATAAATTAAAACCGGATCAGTCAATATTTGAAAAATTCGGTAAAAGAGCTTACAGTCATTACGCTTCTCTTGTAGAGTATATTAGTTTTTTAGGAAAGGTGTTTATATCGTTCCTTTTCGCTTTTAAATCACCGCTGAAAATCAGATATAAAGAGATCTTTTTTGAGATGAATGAAAGTGGGATCAAAGCAATTGGAATCATAATGATTACAAGTTTGCTTGTAGGACTTGTAGTTGCTTATCAGTCGGCATATCAACTAAAGATATATGGGGCAAATATATTTATCGTGGATATGTTGGGACTCTCTATTTTAAGAGAATTAGCACCCATGATTACAGCTATAGTTATTGCAGGACGAAGCGGTTCTGCTTATACTGCTCAAATCGGGGCAATGAAGATTACTCAAGAGATTGATGCTATGAAAACTATGGGATTTGAGCCTTTCTCTTTTTTAGTCCTCCCTAGAATTATAGCCCTTAGTATTACGATGCCTTTACTTATCTTCTTAGCAGATATTATGGGGATGTTTGGTGGAATTATAATTGCCAATCTCGATCTTAAAATTACAACCGATATGTTTATTGATCGGTTTCATGAAGTGATCGCAGCAAAACATTTTTTTGTTGGAATTGTAAAAGGTCCTTTTTTTGCATTTTTAATAGCAACTATTGCAATTTACAGAGGTATGGTTGTAAAAGATGATACGCAAAGTATAGGTTTTAACACGACAAAAAGTGTTGTTGAAGCTATCTTTGCCGTAATTGTATGT
Organism: Sulfurimonas sp.; assembly: GCA_037384685.1. Taxonomy (GTDB): domain Bacteria; phylum Campylobacterota; class Campylobacteria; order Campylobacterales; family Sulfurimonadaceae; genus Sulfurimonas. The sequence goes on along the minus strand of JARRNV010000008.1, from coordinate 2,370 downwards.
GATGCAGTTTTTTCAATTGCTTTTACAAACTTGGGGATATAATGAAGCTGATTGATGTAAAAAATCTTACAACTGCATTTGGAGATAAAGTTGTCCACGACGGTTTAAATTTAAGTATTAATGAGGGCGAAATATACGGACTTTTAGGACCTAGTGGTTGTGGAAAAACAACCTTACTTCGAGAGATTGTATTACTGCAAGAGTTTCAAGGTGGAACTATAGAGGTTTTGGGTAAGAAGATAGATACACTTTCTGAATCGGAAGTACTTGCACTTAAGCGTCAATGGGGAGTATTGTTTCAGTTTGGAGCATTGTTCTCTTCACTTACACTTGCTCAAAATATTGCTTTACCGCTTATAGAATATACATCACTTTCACAAAGTATGATCGATGAAATAGTAAAATTTAAGATCTCTTTAGTTGGTTTAAATCCAGATGATGGAGAACTTTACCCCTCACAAATTAGTGGTGGTATGAGAAAAAAAGCGGGGCTTGCACGTGCATTGGCACTTGATCCTAAACTACTGTTTTTAGATGAACCTACAAGTGGACTTGACCCAATTTCTGCTAGGGAGTTTGATCAACTTATACTAGAACTTCGAAAAATGTTAAACTTAACAATTGTAATGGTTTCTCACGATTTGCGTTCAATTTATGATACTTTAGATAGAATAGCTATTATAGATAACAAAAAAATAGCATTTGAAGGTTCACTCAGTGAAATAGACTCTATAGATAATGAGTTTGTAAAAACATTTTTTAGGCAGAAGATATGAATAATAAAGTAAACTATACATTTGTTGGATTAGTTGTTCTTGCTAGCTTTTTCATTCTTGCAATATTTTCGTACTGGATGTTAAAGCCTTCACATCGCGAAGCAAATAAACTTTATGTGATCTATTTTGACGAGTCTGTTTTTGGACTTAATCTTGATGCTCCGGTAAAATTTCGCGGCATTAATGTAGGTAAGGTCTCTAAGCTTCGAATAAATCCAAATAATTCAGAACAAGTTGAAGTACAAGTAACCATTTTAAAAGACACCCCTATAAAAGATAATATTGTTGCAGTACTAACAGCTCAAGGTATAACAGGTTTGACATATGTAAACTTGACAGTGGGTGATACTTATGTCAGTAGAAAGGTGAAAATTAACGATGAAGAGTACCAAGTGATTGCTACTGCTCCGTCTATTTTTCAAAACATTCAAAAATCTTTAGGAAACGTATCTGAGCGATTTACAGGTGCACTTTACCAAGCAGAAAAACTGCTTAGTGATAAAAATCAAAAGGAGCTTATGAAACTGATTGTCTCTTCGCGAATGACAATAGAAAAAGTAGGTAAAGCGTTAGATGATAATACAATTGAGCATTTTCACAGTTCTATGGCAAACTTAGACACTACAATTGAAAAATTTGAAGGATTGGTAGATCATACAGTTACATGGGAAAATAATATATCCCACTCTTTACGCTCAATTATGGGAAGTTATAAAAAAATAGATTCAGCAATGACCGAGTTTAAAGGAGCTCTCAACAGTGGAGATTTCAATTTAAAAGAGATCTCTGCTGAAGTTATACCGAATATGAACAATGCACTTATACAGTTACAAGAGACTATGATTAAGTTAGATGCTACATTAAAAGAGTATGAAAGAAGTCCATCTGATTTATTGTTTAAACGTGAAGAGATCAAAAAAGCACCAGGGGAGAAGTAGGATGAAGGTAGTTATAACTCTATTTATTTTTTTGCTAACAGGATGTAGTGTAACTACTCCAAGTATTACAGACTATAGAATAGATCCAAACGTAAAAATACAGCAGAGTAAAACGACTTCTCAAAAGCGTTCAATCAAAGTATCGCCTATATTTTCAAATGTATCATTGTCTACAAATAGTATGCATTACAGAGTTGGACAATACAAAGAGTATACATTTACACAGTCAGCGTGGGTAGATAATCCAAGTAGAGCAATTGCAAATAAGTTGGTAAATGTTTTAGAAAAATCCGGAATGTTTGATGGAGTGTATAATTACAAATCATCTAAAACTACAGAGTTGGTGTTAGAAGTAAGCATTAATGAGTTTATACAGTCATTTAATAAAGCACAAAACAGTTCTAATGTAACTCTTGATATCTCATACAATTTAATAGAGAAAAAAACTTCAAAACTAATTGGATCTAAAAATTTTGTAAAAACTATGCCAACAAAAACAGTAGATGCTGAGGGTGGAGTAGAAGCTTTAAATATATTACTAAAAGAGACTTTAGAAGATACGGTAGTTTGGTTAAGTGAGATGAATTAATGATAGAAGAAAAAGAGTATAAAAAACGTCGTGAGAGGTTTGCAGAAAAATTACAAAAAGATTCACT
>JARRNV010000007.1:0-9970 GCA_037384685.1 Sulfurimonas sp. | reverse complement strand
TTCGTTCTCTCTGAAAACGCAATTGGATATAGTGGGAGAGCTCCCTATATTCTTGAGACCTCCACCGATATGGTGGGAGCCTTCGAGCACCAAAGCAGTTCCGCAACAACCATCATCAGCTGGTTTATTTTCTTCAGGAATACCAGTCATAGCTTCTTCAGCTGATGCATCTCTAACATTATTAATAGTTACTGTAAACATTAAACTTTTTCCAGCTAGTGGGTGGTTAAAGTCTATAAGTACTGATGCTTCTTTAATCTCTTTAACGATTACTTGTACAGTTGAACCATCTTCACCTTGACCGTAAAGTGTCATACCTTCTTGTAAATCGATCCCTGCAAATTGCTCTTTTGGAACCTCTTGAGTAGCTTCAGGATTATACTCACCGTAAGCGTCGGCTGGTGCTACTAAAACATCACCTTTATCACCGATTGCCATATCTTTAATTCCATTTTCTAAACCTGGAATTATTTGTCCTTTTCCAAACATAAATACTAATGGAGCTGCTCCAACATTACTATCTACTACTGTATCTCCATCGCGTACTTCGTATTCTATAGATACGATTTGATTTGTTTCTATTGCCATAATATTACCTTTGTTTTTAATTTTGTGATTTTAACATATTGTGTGTTAATTCAAAAGCTTTTTCGCCTTTATCGCCTCTTTTGAATTAGGATATTTTTTCAAAATAGCCTGATAAAAACTTTTTGCATGTGACTTATCACCTGTTTTATCCATAGATATTGCCGTATGTAACATTAACTTTGGCATATAAGATGCTTTTGAGTATAACTTTGAAGATTTTTTAAAGTAAGAGATCGCTTTAGCATAATCTTTTCTTTTATACCACATCTCACCAATCATATAATGTGAATATGCAGGTTTATAATTTCTTGTTATTAACTCCGTATACTCTTCTATTGCTTTTGTATAGTACTTTTTATCGTAATTCTTTTTTGCACTATTATAAAGTTCCGCAGAGCTTACACTGCTAGATGTTGCTGATGCTTGTTTTGAACCTGTTTTTAATTCTTTTGCAACGAGTGCTTTAAAGTCATTAATATCTGTAACTAAATTATTAAACTCTTTTTTTGAAACATAATTAGCATTTATCTGATCTACTAATTTAGAGATCTCAACACTCTGTTCTTGTAAAACTTTAATAGTTTGTGCATCTTGTTGAACTAACTCTGAAAGTCTTTTTTGATACTCATTAGAACTGTTGTTGTCCAATATATTTTTATCTTCTAACTCTTTTAATGCTATTTTATTATTGTGTGATTTTCTACTTAGTGCTTCAATAATATCTTGAAGTCCATCAATTCTTTCTCGTAACGAATCCAGTTGTGAAGCATGTGTTTTTGTACTTAAATCTACTTTGCGAAGCTTCTTTTTCGTTTCTAATAAAGCTTTTTCATCTGGAGTCAATCCGTATGGATTATTGCTTGAGAGATCTCCTGCACCGAAGGCTGATGGTTCGGCACAGTTAAGAGAAAGAGAAATTGCAGCACTAAGTAGTAAAGCTATTGTACTGCGTTTCATATAGTTTTACTTTATGGTAAAAGTTTGAAGTTTACTCTACGATTTTGTGCCCAGCACTCTTTTGTTTTTTCAGTACAAACAGGATTACTTTCACCGTAGCTTACCATAGAGATACGAGTTTCATCAATACCCTCAGCAACTAAAGCTTTTTTAACTGCTTCTGTACGTTTTAAACCAAGGGCGAAGTTATACTCATCACTACCCCACTCATCACAGTTACCTTCTAATTTAACACTATAGGCTTTTGCTCCGTTGTTTCCAAGTTTAGCGGCAGCAACAATTTTTTCTTGAGCTTGTGCAGTGATATTAAACTTGTCGAAATCGAAATAGATAGTTGGTAAGCTTTTTTCAACTTCATCTACACTCATTCTTACAATGTTATCTGTACTTGAATTAACAACGCTTTCATCAGTTGCAACTTCTTCTGTCGCTGGTGCATTAACTTCTTCAGCTTGTTGAGCAGTGGCATTTTGTGTTTCAGAATCAACAGCAGGCTCTTTTGAACTACATCCACTAAATACTAAAAGTGCCGCAACAACGCTAGAAAGTACTAAACTTTTCATATCTTAAATCCTTCGAATTATAATTTCAAATATTATAGCAGAAAAATATTAACTTTTACCAATCCATCGATTGAACTCGACCATATTTTAATGGGAAAAGATAGTTCTTATTATATTTTAATCTTATAATACCGATAGCGCTTTGATTTTTATAATTTTTTATAAAAATAATTGCATCCCCATCTTTTGAAAAACGAGGAAACTCATTAACACCTGTTGCCGTAAGGCGTCTGATAAAATCTGATTTAGTGGAAATTAAATGTAAATTGAATGTATTGGCACTAAAACTATTTGAAGTTTCTCTGGCCTTGTATACAATATATTCACCATGTGCACTACAAGCAGAATTATTTTTTCCGTAATATACTAGTTGCTCAACTGCATTGCTATCTAAACTTTTTGCAAAAACATTTGGATATCCGAGTCTTGAAGATATAAAAGCAATTTTATCATTTGTCATAAATTGAGCATTAACATCAATCCCACTATATTTTGTCACCCTTTTATATTTATTTGTTTCTACGTTATAAAGATAGATATCCGGTTGTCCAGCAGGTGCCATTGTAAGTAAGAGAGACTTATTGTCTGTACTTACATCAGAACAAACCAGCATACCGTCTGAAGATATTAAACTTTTTATTTGAGCTGTTCTAATATCAACATATTTTAACGTTGGTTTTGCATCTAAAGATGTATAGTAAAATGCAGTCTGAGACTTGTTAGCCCATTTAGGGAATAAATTAAATCCCCCTTTAATTATCACATGTTGATATCTTAAAGTATAATCGGATATCACAATTTCACTTTTTTTCGGTCCAACTATACGAGAGAAAATCACTTTTCTTTTCATCCATTCAACAGAAGGTTCACCCATAAACTCATTAATATCATAAGCAATAGCATGCGTAACAAAAACATATAATGATTGTTTACTAACCTTATAACTTTTTGCGAATACCTCTTCATTTTTATCTAAAAGTTTTGTTGAAATATTTAGTGCACCATTATCATCTTCTTCTAATTTATATCTAAGTACATAACTAAGATCTTTATTTTCAACCAGCACATCTGTATCATTAAAATTTGCAATTCTATGATGTCTGTCAACATTAAAAATAGAAAGAACATTTAAATCTGCTACTAACGATTTAAACACTTGTAATCTAAATGTGTTGTCATAATTTATTGAAGCATCTTCAATCGCTAATGACGGTAAAGAATCAACTTTTTTTACAACATCAATAGTAGCATCACTAGCAAATAGTAAAATAGATGTAATAAGTAATGAAAATAGTAATTTCACAATTACTCCTTATTTTCTGGGATTAAATTTATAATAGCTCTAAAACTTCTATGATCTGGATTCTCTGGAAATATTACAGAACTCAGTTTTCGTTTCATTCGATCAGCTTCTTGATTTAACGCTTCATTAGAAGAGTAGTTTAAAACTCGAAAGTCCAACATTTTTCCAATCGGATCAATCTCAATGACAACTTTTACAATATTGCCTTCTGAATTCATCGGCGGTGAAAAACTATCATAGACTATTGCTTGAATTTTAGCTAAATATTCATTAACTTCCTCAGCACTTGAATTACTTTGTTTCTCCTGAGTACTTGTTGTATTATCTATACTTTGAATTTTTTCAGAAAGTGATGCTACATCTTTTTGCTCACTTGTTTTAACACGCTTAGAGATCTCTTGTATTCTCTTAGAGTTAGCCTCTTTTGGCTTTTTGTTATCTATTTTTTGTGTCCAAACATCACTAAAAAGATCATTTACATCAACATCTTTTGCAACATCTTTAGCCTGTGGAATATTTATAGCTTCTGAGCTTTTTTTCTGTGTTAATTGTTTTACCATCACAGGAGTTGCAAGTGAGATAGATACAAAATTTTCTTTTTGTAATCCATAAGTCTTTGTCTTGTTTACACTAAAGAGTAAGGCTGCAAATAGAAATAAAAAAGTTAAAAATATAGAGAACGATATTGCTCCACTTATATAAAAGTATTTTTCATCTCTAACCATTTGTTGCTAAAGAGACCTCAGTAAATCCAGCTTGTTTGACAGCTGCTAATACAGACATTACAATGCCATAATCTAAACTTTCATCCGCACTAATTAAAACTGTTGCTTTTTTATCGAGTTTTGTTGCATACAAATAAAAATTATCTCGAAAACCACTTAATAAAAAATTGTCTTTATTTATCTGAATATTTTTTTCTTTATCTATAGTTATGTGTACCGGTGGGATTTTTGCCACTTGTTTTGTAGTAGAACCTTGAGGAAGTTTAATATTTTCCTCAAATATAATGTTTGGAGCAATCACCATTAAAATTGCCAGTAATACAAGCATTACATCAACAAGTGGAGTAATGTTTAGTTCAGGTTTTTCATCCCAATCGTACAACATGTTATGCCTTACGGGCTAAAAGTGCATCACTTTGCATCTGAATATGGCTGATTACATCATATGCCATTCTTTTTAAAATTTGATGGTAAGTATATGAAAAAACCGCTACAAATATACCTGCTGCTGTTGCTATAAGCGCATCTGATACACCTGTTGAAATTACTGACATACTTCCACTTGTTTGACCAATGTGTGTAAATGTATCCAAAATAGAAACAACAGTACCGAAAAGCCCTATAAATGGTGTTGTAGAAGCAAAAACAGACAATATAGAAAGTCCTTTTGTAGCCTCTTTTGTTGCTGCAAGCTGTCCTAATTGCAAAACTTCTTTTGAAATAAAATTACTAGTTTTCACAAAGTTATTTAAAAAAGAGTTCTCATTTACTCTTGTGGCACCAAGTAAAAGTGCTTCTAATGAAGCACTTTCATTTTTTAGCCACGTATTAAGAGAAAAATAGCGATAGAAAAACACCCAGTTTAAAACTATAAAATATACTGCCAGTAATGCAAGTACACCAATAGTAACCGGATGAGATTTTAAATAAAAATCTATTATATTATTAAACATATATTACAGTAACTTTTGTGCAGCTGTTTCAATTTTAGCTGATACAGAAGCAATTGCAGCACTTGAGTCTGCAATTTCATTAATGAGTTGTTTAGCTGCATCAAGAGCTTTAGAGATCTCAGTTTCAGTTTCACCGCGAATTGCAGCAGCACCTTCAACTAACACAACAACCTTTTCTTCATTAACGTGAGCTACACCCCAGTTAATAACAATAGATTCGACTGATTTATCCTCTTGCTCGACATCAACTACACCAGCTTCTAACAATGTTGTTAAAGCAGCGTGGCCAGCTAATACACCGAATTCTCCCTCTACACCTGGAAGAACTACACTAATAGCATTACCATTAAAGATCTCACCATTAGGAGTTAGGATTTCAAGTTTAAACTTATCCATTACAGTCCTTTATATTAAAAAAGCTTATTTGCTTTTTTCGTATTTCTCGATAGCTTCGTCCATGCCACCAACCATATAGAATGCATTTTCACCCATATGATCATAATCACCATTTAAGATTCCTTTGAAACCTTTAATAGTCTCTTCTAAAGATACATATTTACCAGGTGCACCTGTAAATACTTCTGCAACGAAGAATGGTTGAGATAAGAATTTCTCAATTTTACGAGCTCTTTCAACTGTAGCTTTATCATCTTCAGAAAGCTCATCCATACCAAGGATAGCAATAATATCTTGAAGATCTTTATATTTTTGTAGTGTTTGTTGTACACCACGAGCTACACTATAGTGTTCTTCACCTAAAATTTGTGGATCAAGTAATCTTGAAGTTGAATCTAGTGGATCAACTGCAGGATAGATACCTTTTTCAGCAATTTTACGGTTAAGTACTGTTGTTGCATCTAAGTGAGCAAAAACAGAAGCCGGAGCCGGGTCAGTTAAGTCATCTGCAGGTACGTAAACAGCTTGAACAGATGTAATTGAACCGTTTTTAGTTGATGTAATACGGTCTTGTAAAGCACCCATTTCACGAGCAAGAGTCGGTTGGTAACCAACAGCTGAAGGGATACGTCCAAGAAGTGCAGACATCTCTGAACCAGATTGTGCAAAACGGAAGATGTTATCGATGAACATAAGTACATCAAGTTTCTTTTCATCACGGAAATACTCAGCCATAGTAAGACCAGTAAGAGCGATACGGTTACGTGCTCCAGGAGGCTCACTCATTTGACCGTAGCACAGTGCAACTTTGTCAAGTACGTTTGATTCTTTCATCTCGTAGTAAAGGTCATTACCTTCACGTGTTCTTTCACCAACACCAGCGAATACTGATAAACCATCATGTCCGTGAGCAACATTGTGAATAAGCTCCATGATAATAACTGTTTTACCAACACCAGCACCACCGAATAAACCAACTTTACCACCTTTTGCATATGGAGCAAGTAAGTCAACAACTTTAATACCTGTTTCAAACATCTCTGTAGTAGTTGATTGATCAACTAATGGTGGCGGAGCACGGTGAATTGACCATTCAGGTGCACCCTCAACAGCATCACCACCGTCAATTGTCTCACCAACAACGTTAAAGATACGTCCAAGAACTTTTTCACCAACAGGTACTTTAATAGGAGCACCAGTAGCTTTTGCATCCATACCACGAACAAGTCCTTCAGACATATCCATAGCAATAGTTCTAACACGACCATCACCTAAGTGAGCAGCAACCTCTAACACTAATTTGTGTTCACTACCTTCAACACTAACATTAACTTCAATAGCTTCGTTTATTACCGGAAGATAACCATCGAAATCAACATCAACAACAGGACCCATTACCTGGCTAATTTTTCCAATCATATTTTTCTCCATTATTTCATACTCTCTACACCACTGATAATTTCAATCAGCTCTGTAGTAATCGCAGCTTGACGTGCTTTATTAAATTCAACATTTAAGCTTTTTACCATCTCTTTAGCATTATTAGTTGCCGTATCCATCGCTTGCATACGAGCTGAATGTTCAGCAGCAACTGAGTCAATTAAAGAGTAGTACATGTTATAACTAACATATTTTGATACTAAAGAGTTAAGCATTTTTTCTTCATCTTGTGCTTCAACTTCTATAGTAGAATTATTTTGAACATCTTCACAATCAAATTCTTCAGAGTTAATTGGTAAAATTTGATTTACATGTAATTGTTGAGTAATCATATTTAAATACCCGTTATATACTACATGTAAAGCATCGATCTTACCCTCTTGAAAATCAATGATAGAAGTTTCAATAAACTCATCAGATCTTTCTTTATTCGGTTTTGAACTTAAATCTACAACAGTGTCAAACATCTCAACTTCGTTGTAATTAAAGTATTCAACCCCTTTTTTACCGATTCCACGTAAACGCACTTTTACATTTTGTTCTTTGTACTGACGTAACAATTTATTTACAGCTTTAATGGTTTGAATATTAAAACCTCCACATAAACCTTTGTCAGCAGTTACGAACACAATGTCAACCATTTTTGGATTTTCAACTGTTTCAAAGAAACGGCTGTCTAATCCGCCAACTTTACTACAACTAATGCGTCCTGCAATTTCGGCAATAACCTGATTCATTTTCTCTGCATAAAGACGAGAACGTTTTGCTAGTTCCTCAGCACGGCGAAGTTTAGCCGTAGAAACAAGCTTCATCGCACGAGTCGTCTTTTGAGTGCTTGAAACACTCTTAATTTTTCTTTGAATATCTTTCAAGTTTGCCATAAAGTATTCCTTAAGACGCTATGAAGCTAGCTTTGAACTCTTCAAGTGCTTTTTTAAGTAATGCGTCTGTCTCATCATCGATTTTCTTAGAACTACTGATGTTCTCAAGAATTTGAGGATAAGATGCTTCGATAAATGGATACATTTCTGACTCGAAACGTACAACATCAGATGCAGCTAAATCATCTAGGAAACCAGCGTTACCAGCAAAGATAATAGCAGCTTGTTTCTCAGCAGATAATGGAGAATAAGGAGGCTGTTTAAGTACCTCTACCATTCTTTGTCCACGCTCTAATTGTTTACGAGAAACTTCATCAAGATCAGATGCAAATTGAGCAAATGCTTGAAGTTCACGATATTGTGCAAGATCAAGTCTTAATGTACCAGCAACTTGCTTAGTAGCTTTAATTTGAGCAGCACCACCAACACGAGATACAGAAAGACCAACGTTGATCGCCGGACGTACACCTGAGTTGAAAAGGTCTGTTTCAAGGAAAATCTGACCATCTGTAATTGAGATAACGTTAGTTGGAATATACGCAGCAACGTCACCAGCTTGAGTCTCAATAATTGGAAGAGCTGTTAGTGAACCTGCACCCTCTTCATCAGAAAGTTTTGCAGCACGCTCAAGTAGTCTTGAGTGAACATAGAAAACATCCCCTGGATATGCTTCACGACCTGGAGGACGACGAAGGATTAGAGACATTTCACGGTAAGCTACCGCATGTTTAGATAAATCATCATATACAATTAGACCATGTCTAGCGTTATCACGGAAATATTCACCCATTGTAACACCAGTATATGGAGCTAAGAATTGTAATGCAGCAGCTTCAGCAGCAGTTGCAGAAACGATGATAGTGTATTCCATTGCACCATGCTCTTCTAAACGACGAACGATTTGAGCAACAGTTGATTCTTTTTGACCTATAGCTACGTATACACAAACAACACCGTTACCTTTTTGGTTAATGATTGTATCTACTGCTACAGTAGTTTTACCAGTTTGTCTATCACCGATAATAAGCTCACGTTGACCACGACCGATTGGTACTAGTGCATCAATTGCTTTAATACCAGTTGCCATTGGCTCATGAACAGATTTACGTTCCATAATACCAGGAGCTTTCTCTTCAACGAAACGAGTTTCAGTTGCTTCAATTGGACCTTTACCATCAATTGGCTCACCAAGAGCATTTACTACACGACCAAGAAGAGCATCACCTACAGGAACACGAAGAAGTTTTCCTAAACGTTTTGCACTCATACCTTCACGAAGAGCGTCACCAGAACCAAGGATAACTACACCTACACTTGCTTCTTCAAGGTTCATCACTAAACCTTTTGTACCGTCTTCAAATTCAACCATTTCACCTGCCATTACATTGCTAAGTCCGTAAACTTTAGCAACACCATCAGCATAAGAAACGATTTTACCTGTTTCATTAATATCAACACTTAATTCAAAATTGTCGATACGTTCTTTAATTATTGAGCTGATCTCATCAGCTTGGATTTTTGCTACCACTACTTCTCTCCTCTCTTGAAGTTAAATTGCTTTAATTATATGTTGAATAATTTGATTATTAATTCTATCTTTAGAAAAATTAATCTCTACACCAAGTCCTTCTACTGCAACTTTAATTCCGTTAAAATCATTTTTAACAAAATTTAAAGTAATTGTAGAATCAAACTTTTTACTAAGCCCGCTACTTAAATCACTAATAACTTTTGCATCTAGTTCACTGTCACTATAAACAGTTCCCTCAAAAGTTTTAGTTGAGTTTGCTATATCTTTTTTTAATTCTTGAGAAATAGCTGGAATAATTTCAATTCTTCTATTTTGTACTAATAGTTTTATGAAGTTATCTAACTCTTCAGATTTAGCCGGTTTTACCGCTTCTAAAAGGATATTTGATTTATCTTCTGTTGCTACATCTGGATTAGTAACAACTGTAATAAACTTTTCATCTTTGAAAGAATTAGATAAAGCTGAAAAAACATCAGATGCTGCTTGCATTGATGCTGAATCAATTCCCTCTTTTAAGGCTTTAACATATCTTTTTGCTATCAATTCTTCCATATACTATGCCACCTTCTTTAAAATAACATTAGCCATAGCTTCTCTATCAAAAAGTTCTGAACTTTGATTTAATGTTTCAGA
>JARRNV010000006.1:0-10073 GCA_037384685.1 Sulfurimonas sp. | reverse complement strand
TTCTATGTTTCCAATATATGAGCTTTTTAGATCTACAGCAAAATAGTTAGGCTCTTGCGGTATAAGAGTTAAATCTTCTACACTTTCTTGCTTTTGAACAGCTACTCCATTTGTTTTTATGGCAATATCTTGCTTATTAGAACATGCACTAAAAAATAAAATGAAAACTAGAAGATAAAAATATTTCAAATATATCCCTTAATCAACATCCCCAAAGCGACTTACTACACGTCCTAGCACTTCTATCTCTTGAGGATCTAATGTTTGTGTACTATAAACAGAGTTATCTGAAATGACATCTATCTTACCGTCTATACGTTTTTGAATTCTTTTTATAAAGAGTCCGCCTTCGGTACGAATAGTAAAGATACCACCGCGATTAATATCTGTTTTAGCTCTATTAATAAATACTATATCATTATAGCTAAAAGTAGGCTCCATAGAGTCACCGCTTACATTAATTGCTTCAATATTTCTAAGCTCTCGCTCACCTCCAAGCATAAACACAAACTGCTCAGGGATCTCTAACTCTTCGATCTCTTCAAAATCGTTATCGCTTCCACCGCCGGCACTTGCATTAATATCACTAAAGTACCTAATCATGTAGTTGTTAGTAGGTCCGACTAAACTCTCAGGTGATTGACCATATAAAAGCCAGTTAATGGAGATACTTTTACGTGCACAAAAATCTAGAAGCTCATTAAAAGGTATCTTATTTCTTCTTTTCATTGTTGCAAAATTCATCTGAGATATTCCAATCGATTCTGCAACATCTTTATCAAAAACTTTTTTTGGAGAGAAATCTGAAGACAATATACTTTTAATCTCTTCAACAAGTTCAGTAAAACTATTCATTTTGCCCCCTTTTGGTCTTAAATTACCAAAGTATATTCAATTTTTGATAAAAAATCAATATTTTTATGACAATTTGTCTTATTTTTTAAACTGATGTCATTAAAATTGTAATATTTTTTCAATTAAAGCTAAAAAAGGAGTCACAAATGGCTATCATTATTAAAAGAGCGGAAACTTTTTTTGAGAGATTTGAAAGTAAAATGGAGATTTGGGCAGAAAAAATATTTTAAGAATCTTTCTCTTTCTTTTCCTGCTTCTCTCTTTGTTCAAACTTTGTTTTATGGTATCCACCAAAAATAAATATCATAAAGAGCAAAAATGCTATAAGCATTATAGTATCAAGTATATTCATCATTATGCCTTTGGAAATGTATTGTATGTTTGTCTAATTGCATCATACAGAACGATCCCTGTACTTATTGCAAGATTGAGACTTCGTCCATCTTTTGTCATCGGAATAGTTATACATTGTGTTTTGTATTTATTTAACACATCTTCGGGAACACCTGCAGTTTCACTACCAAAGAAAATATAATCACCCTCTTTAAAAGAAGCTTCGAAATAAGGTTTGTCTGTTTTTGTGGTTGCAAAATAAGCATTATCCGTAATCTCATTATTTGCAAAAAAATGATCTAAAGATTCCCAAACATGAAGATCGAGCTTATCCCAGTAATCAAGTCCGGCACGACGAACTGCTTTTTCATCTATATCGAAACCTATCGGTTTAATTAGGTGCAAAGATGCTCCTGCATTTACACACAAGCGCCCTATTGCACCTGTGTTATTTGGGATTTGAGGATGTACTAAAACTAAATTAAAAGCCATTTTTACTTCTAAAAAATAACTGTGCGGTTAGCATATACGAAAATGCGATCTTCAAGTGCAAGTTTTAATGCGCGAGATAAAACTACTTTCTCAACATCTCTACCGCTTCTTTGCATATCTTTCCAGCTATAAGCGTGATCAACATGAATAACATCTTGGGCAATGATCGGACCTTCATCAAGATTATTATTTACAAAGTGTGCAGTAGCACCAATAATTTTAACACCGCGATCATACGCTTGTTTATAAGGATTTGCACCAATAAATGCCGGCAAAAACGAGTGGTGGATATTAATAATCTTATCGTTATACTCCTCTACAAATCTAGGAGTTAAAATACGCATATATTTAGCAAGCACAATATAATCAACATCTTCAAAGCTGTTTATAGCTTCTATCACCCTTGTTTCATGCTCAGCGCGCTCTAATCCTTCATGTGAGATAGTGATATACGGTATATCAAACTTAGATACAAAAGGCTCTAAACTATCATAATTGGATACTACAGCTAAAATATTTGCTTCGAGCTCTCCTGCTTCGTGACGAATTAGTATATCACCAAGTGCATGAAGCTCTTTTGTTGCCATTATTATAATATTTTTCTTTTTAGGTTCTAAAATTTTAACGCTAGAGTTTTTAGGAAGTACCGATAATACTTCTTGCGCTAATTGTTCTTTATTAACATCACCGTCAACAACGCTACGCATAAAAAACTTATTGCTTTCATTATCAACAAATTCACTATTTGAAACCATGTTAAGGCCGTGGTTTACAAATACACTCGATACTTTATATACTAAACCTTTTTCATCATTAGCATCGATCAATACGCGGTATTTCATCTTATATTTTGTCCTTCTCTAACACTTTTAATCTTTCATCAATTGTTGCTAAAGTATACTCTAAAAAGTTTAGCGTCATATCTATTTTTGCTTCAATATTAGAGTTGTTTGGAGCTTGAAACCCTTCAAACAATACCAATAATCTCTCTCTAATTGACTTTAAAAAAAGAAGTTCATTGTCCACACTGTTTGTACGTGTAGTAGACATCTCACTGTTTGATGTTATTGGTTCATTGACAGGTTTTGTAGGTTCATCAAAGGTTCTATGTGCTTTTTCTTCTTGCTTTATATCAACAGGAGGAAGTTCCTCTTCCATCTCTGCTAAAGTCGATAATATTACATCTTTTAGTTCCATGCTTTTAACAACCACCTTTCAAACTCTTTAAACTCAACTTCTGTATCCATCTTAATGAAAAACTCTTTCATTTGAGTATTTACTTTTAAAAATTTTTTTCTCACACCAGACAATCTTCTTATAGCAATTTTTGCCTCTGAATTTGCAGGATCGTTTTTGAGGATCTCTTTATATATCTCTAAAGCTTCCTCTTTTAATCCCTGTAATTCATAGATATTTGCTAAAGTTAATGTCTGCATCTTTGTTTACTTTGCGATATAGTTTGCGATAATAGAACCCATTTCAGAAGTTGAACAAACCTCTTTTGCATCAAACTGAGCAAGGTCACCAGTTCTATACCCTTCACTAAGTGCACGTTTGATTGCAGCATCTACTTTATCTGCCGCTTCATGTTCGTTTAGTGCATATCTTAACATCATTGATGCTGAAGCAATAGTAGCGATCGGATTTGCTATCCCTTGTCCTGCAATGTCCGGAGCTGAACCGTGGATTGGCTCATATACACCGATTTTAGCTCCTACTGAAGCTGAAGGTAAAAGACCGATAGAGCCAGAAAGCATTGAAGCTTCATCTGAAAGGATATCACCAAAAATATTTCCTGTAAGCATTACATCAAACTGTTTTGGATCACGAATTAATTGCATAGCTGCATTATCTACATACATATGAGAAAGTTCAACTTCAGGGTACTCTTTTGCAACCTCTTCTACTGTTTCACGCCAAAGCTGAGAAACATCAAGTACGTTTGCTTTATCAACTGAGCAAACTCTTTTATTTCTAGTCATAGCAATTTTAAACGCTTGATGGGCAATACGTACGATCTCGTCTCTTGTGTAGACCATAGTATTCCACCCTTTATTTTCATCACGCCCTTTTGGCTCACCGAAATAGATACCGCCGATAAGTTCACGAACAACCATAAGATCAACGCCTCTTACAATTTCAGGCTTTAATGATGATGCATTTGCAAGTTCGTCATATACAACTGCAGGACGAAGGTTTGCATAAACCCCCAATTCTTTTCTAAAACGTAAAAGTCCACTCTCAGGTCTCTTTTCACGAGGAAGAGAATCCCATTTTTCACCACCGATTGCACCAAAAAGTACAGCATCAGAGTTTAATGCACCGTTAATTGTCTCTTGTGGAAGTGGATCGCCTGTAATATCGTAAGCTATACCACCCATAAGTAGATCATCATACGAAAAGCTAAAGCCACAACAAGAAGATACCGCATCTAAAACTTTTACAGCCTCATCAACGATCTCAGGACCGATTCCATCACCTTTTATTAGTGCTATTTTGTAAGATTTCATTATTTTCCTTCCTCAATCTCTTTTTGCGCAAAACTCATAAGTCCACCGGCATCTATTAACTCTTGCATGAACGGAGGGATTGGAGTGAAGTTATATGTTTTATTTGTTGTTTCGTTAGTGATTGTACCGTTATCCATATCTATAGATATCTTATCACCTTCGTTTATTTCACTCGCTTCTTTGAGTTCAAATATAGGAAGTCCCATATTAAAAGCATTACGATAAAAAATTCTTGCGAATGTCGGAGCAACGACTGCAGCAACACCAGCTGCTTTTAAAGCTATTGGAGCGTGTTCACGAGAACTTCCACATCCAAAGTTTTCATCAGCAACTATAACATCACCCACATTCATTTTATTTACAAATTCCGGATCTGCATCTTCCATAACATGTTTTGCAAGTTCTTTCGGGTCTGAAGTATTTAGATAACGCGCTGCTATAATTAAGTCAGTGTCGATATCCTTTCCAAATCTCCAAACTTTTCCATTTATGTTTGCTTTTTGCATATAAATTCCTATTAATTAGAGTAGTCTATTTATTAAATAATTTCGCGATTATACCTAAATTGTGATTGGAAGTTCTTTAAATTTTACTATTAGATGAGGGGAAATAGCATTGATATTAAAAAGTATCAGTGCTATTTTAGGGGTTTACTAACGTTTTAAATTATTTACTGTCTGCAACATTTCATCACTTGTCGTAATGATTTTTGAGTTTGCATCGTAAGCTCTTTGCCCAGTAATAAGATCTGTAAGCTCTACAACAAGCTCAACATTACTTTGTTCAACAAAACCTTGACGAATTACACCTAGTCCATTTTGTCCGGGAACTCCATCAACCGGTTGACCAGAAGCATCTGTTTCCATATAAAGGTTGTCCCCTGTAGAGTGAAGTCCCGATGGATTGATAAAGGATGTTGTATTTATCTGTCCAATAACCGTTGCCTGCGTTTGTCCAGCTTGGACAACACTTACAGTCCCATCAGTACCGATGCTAATGTCTGTTGCATCTTCAGGAATTACAATCTCAGGAATAAGTGTATACCCGTCAGAATTTACAATCGTACCGTTTTGATCACGTTTAAATGCGCCGTTTCTACTATAAACTTCAGTACCGTCCGGAAGTTGTAGTTTAAAAAATCCGTTTCCTGTGATCGAGATATCAAGAGGATTATCTGTTTGTTTGAGTGAACCTTCTGTAAATATTTTATTTACGGCAGTTGTACGTACACCAAGACCAACCTCAATACCTGTTGGACTTTGTGTCGTGTCACTTGTTGCAGTTCCTGCATACTCCATAGTATGGTACATAAGATCAGCAAACTCTGCACGACCCTTTTTAAACCCTATTGTGTTTACGTTGGCAATATTATTCGCTGTCGTATCTATTTGTAGTTGCATCCCCAGCATCCCTGTAGAAGCTGTGTAAAGTGATTGCATCATTGTATTTTTCCCCTTATCTTAAATTAAGTTCTTTTAGCAAGTTTTTCAATTGCATCTTTGTTCATATCGTTCATTTGTGTATCCATCGCTTTTTGGTACATCCCGATAAGTCTGTTTGTCTCTATAAGTTGTGTCATCATTTTCACAGCGTTTACATTACTTTTTTCAACAGATCCCTGTACTACTGCTCCACTTTCGTCAACAACACTTAAATCATTTTCATTCTCTAAAGTATAAAGATTATCACCATCTTTTTTTAGCTCACGAACATTATTTGGCTGAATTACTAAAAGTTTTGTACCCGCTACCATATTGAAGCTTCCCGGTACATTTGTATATATCTGCCCGTTTTTATCTACTTTTACGGCAACATCCTCTTGAGTCAGCTCTATACCGTTGTTTGATGTTTGATAATCGCTACCTAGAACTTCATAACCCTGTTTATTTACAAGTTTACCTTCAGGGTTTAAAGTAAAAGATCCGTCACGTGTCAGTCTGATCCCTTGTGGAGTTTTTACTGCGAAGAACAGATCATCTTTTGAAAGAGCAAAATCAAGAGTATTTGATGTTTTTGTTAGATTACCTACAGAAAAGTCCGTAAAATCATCTACTACTTGCGGTGCTTTTGTTAAGGCTCTATTTAAAAAAGCTGCACCCTCTTTTGTTTGGTTTGCATTTGGAAGTTCATCACGCGCTTCTTTTAAAATACGTGAAAAGTCACCGACGACAAGATTGTCCTCTTTATAACCTATAGTATTTACATTTGCTAAATTATTTGCGATCGTATTGAGTCTGTTAAACTGTGTAACCATACCAGCTGCAGAACTGTAATACCCTGTTTGCATATATTTTCCTCATTCAATAGTTCACTATTTTCGTGTTAAAAGCAAAGAGTGTTCCACCTAAAATTAAGCATAAAGAGAAATTATAAAAAAAGCTTACTTTAAAGAAATTTCGGTATAATCCACCTTTTAAAATCCTTAAACTATAAAGATGTGGAGAACACTCCGATATGACGGCAAAAGAACTCAATCAAGCACTAACAACCTTCTTCGAAGAGCATAAATCAAAAGATTGTATAACTTACGAATCAATTATAGATTTCTTTGAAAAACAACCTACAGCGGCTCAAGCAAAAAATATATATAAACTTTTACAAAAGTACAACAAATGTATATACACTTCGAGTGAACATGCAAAAAGACTAAACGATAAAGAAGCAGAAGCTCGCAGAGAAGCACAAAGAAAAATGATCGAAGATAGCGAAAGCGATGAATTTGACATTTTAAAAGAGCACGAACTACTTGAATGGTCTCGCTCAGACTCACCTGTGCGTATGTATTTACGTGAAATGGGGCAAATTCCTCTCTTAACTAAAGAGGAAGAGATAGATATATCTAAACAGATCGAAAAAGGTGAGAGTATCATCATTGATGCAATCTGTTCTGTTCCATATCTAATAGAGTTCATTTTAGATTACAAAGAACCACTTATAAACCGTGAACGTCGTGTTAAAGAACTATTTAAAAGCTTTGAAGATGATAGTGATAGCGATGATGACAACGATAGTGACGATGACAACGACAATGATACTGAAAACTCAACAGATAAAACACTTTCAGTAAAAGATAAAACTCGTGTAGAAAAAGTTAGCACAAGTTTTAAAGCACTTGAAAAAGCAAAAAAAGAGTGGGTAAAACTTACAGACAAAGCTCCTGAAGATCTTGATGGAGACATAACTGAAGATATTGTTATGTATCAACTTTCTGTTTCATTCAAAAAAGCTGTTTTAAAAGAGAAACTTTTAGATTTAGGTCCAACATCTAAACTGATTAATGAGCTTGTTAAAGCTATGGAAACTGCACTTAAATCTGATGAAGGTTATGACAAAGAGCTAAAACGTCTTGAATATAAACTTCCACTTTTTAATGCAACACTTCGTGCTAACCACAAAGTTCTTGTAGATAAGATCCAAGACCTAAATAAAGAAGACATTGTAAATATGGTTCCTGAAGCTACGATGGTTTCTACCTATATGGAAATCAAAAAGCTAGTACAGACGAAAGAAGCAAGTAAAAATAGCTTCGATATGGAACCGGAAAAACTAGCAGATATTTTAGAGCAGATCAAACGTGGTAAAAACATCTCTGAAAAAGCTAAAACAAAAATGGCAAAATCTAACCTTCGTCTTGTTGTTTCGATCGCAAAACGTTATACAAATAGAGGTTTACCATTCTTAGACTTGATTCAAGAAGGAAATATAGGTCTTATGAAAGCGGTTGATAAGTTTGAGTACCAAAAAGGGTATAAATTCTCTACTTATGCAACTTGGTGGATTCGTCAAGCAATTTCGCGTGCGATTGCTGATCAAGCACGTACGATCCGTATCCCAATCCACATGATTGAGACAATCAACAGAATTAATAAGATCATGCGTAAACACCTTCAAGAACACGGTAAAGAGCCGGATGTTGATACAATTGCAGCAGAGGTTGGTCTTTCAGTTGAGAAAGTTAAGAACGTTATTAAGATCACAAAAGAGCCAATATCTCTTGAAGCACCGATCGGTAGTGAAGAGGATGGACGTTTTGGTGACTTCATTGAAGATAAAACATCACTTTCACCTTCTGAAGCGATCCTAAAAGACGATCTTAAAATTCAGATCGAGCAAGTTCTTGAACAACTTAATGAGCGTGAAAAAGCGGTTATTAAACTTCGTTTCGGGATTATGGACGATGAGAGTGACAGAACGCTTGAAGAGATCGGAAAAGAGCTTAGCGTAACTCGTGAGCGTGTTCGTCAGATCGAATCGAGTGCAATTAAGAAACTAAAACACCCTAAAGTGGGTAGAAGACTCAAAAATTACATAGAAGAGTAAACATATATGACATTCGAGCAAAGTTGGATCGAGTACGATTACAACCCTTTTATACTATTTAATTCAAGTGGGAAAATTATCTCCTTGAATTCTGAAGCTCAGTTTTTACTAGGGATTGCAAATCCTAATGAGCTTTTTGATCTAGCACAAACGTATGCAAGCATAAGCTTTGGTTTTAAAACTACTTTTGTGCAATTAGAATACGGAAGATACAAGTTTTTTGGTATTACAGTCGGCTATGAAGATGAAGAACAGATAGGGATAAAACTTTACCAATCACCGTCTTATAAGCTCGATGCAAAAAAACCGGATGGTCAACTTACAAACATCTATACTATTTTAGATCTTTGTATTTCGTCTAACTCTATAAACAGCAGTGTTAACTTCACAAAAACATACGATCCTACCATTCCGGAAGTTATACTCGAATCTAACTCGATTATAAAACTTCTCAATAAAATATATGCTTATTTTGCACAAAGCGAGAGTGTAGACACAAAAGTATTTTACAGAATTGGTGAGCACATTAAGTTTGATGGGAAAAAATACTCTATCTTCTCTATAGAGATCTCAGGAGATACTGTAAACAGCACTAAAGAAGGCGAGATAAAAGCATTTGCCGAGCAATACAACTACTACCTCGATCCAAACAAGTCTAAAATAACTATAAATATACCTATGATTACTTCTTAAGCTATTGTCTCTTTAGAAGTTAAAGAGGCAATAACTATCCCAAATGCAAGGGCTGGAAGGTAAAAAGCGAGATTAAGTATCTCATTGTTTTTTAGCGCTATAAAACCTAAGATCAAAAAGATGTAAGGAACAAGTCTAAAAAGGGAAAAGCCCCCTTTTGTTCCGTACTTCATAGAACTAAGGCTAAAAGTTTTTATCTTTGACTTTTCCTCTTTTACGATCGCTTTTAGATCAAGCTCTTCTGCCGGAGCTTCATTGATCTCTTCATCATCGTAGAGTTCATACTTGTCATCAATCTCATCAAGCAGATCGCGTTTCTCTTCGTACTTTCCACTCTCTATATCTTTTTTAATCATATTTTTGTACGCTAGTGATGATCCGATAATGATGAAAAAAGAGCTGAAAAAGGCTACTTCTATGTTTATAAATGCCTCTTTTGAGATGAGAAAACTAAGAAGTATGATCCCCTGAGAGATTAAAATAAGACTAATAGTTTTTTTCACCATAGTCCTCATCGTCATCTTCATCTTTATCGAAATGAGGTTTCATTCTCTCACTTCTTTCATTTGCAAGCTCTTGATACTCTTGATACTGTTTTGAGTAGACTTTATAAACGTTTAAAATCGCTGCAGCTATACCGATGAACACACCGATGAACATTGTCCATCCAGCTCCTGTCCATCTTTGAAGAAGCCACCCTATTCCAACACCCATAAGCACTGCTACTACGATCGAAATTCCTAAAGAAAGGTGATCGGCTGCTTCTATAAGCGGTTTAAAACGTGGTTCCTCTTCGGGAGTTTTATTATCATTAGCCATTTGTGATCTCTTTTAGTACTTTAGATGCTGCTTTGATCGTATCTTCGATCA
>JARRNV010000005.1:0-10213 GCA_037384685.1 Sulfurimonas sp. | reverse complement strand
GTTGAAGATGACGAAATAACTTCACTTAATCTCAACATTTCTTTGCAAAAGCATGGTTATAGCGTTGTTGGAGTGTGCGATAACATTGAACAAGCTAAAAGCAAAATCTCTACACATCATCCTAGCGTAGTAATTATAGACATCTCTTTACAAGAGAGTGATGACGGTATAGAACTCGCTAAATACATTAAAGAAAACTACAATATTCCTTTTATTTATCTTACTTCATACACAGATGACGAAATGATTACACGTGCAAAAGTCACTGAACCTTACGGTTATATTGTAAAACCGTTTGATCCAAACTCTTTACATGCAACTATCCAAATGGCTCTATTTAAATTTCAAGTAGAGAGTGAAAGAAAAAACGATATCGATACGTTAAAAGTTGATAAATTAAACCTTGAAAAAATGCTTTATGCAAAACGATCTTCAGATGAACCTATTGTACCTTTTGGAGAGGACTATCATTTAGATATAAGTATTTGCGAAACTTTTTATAAAGGGAAAAAACTAAAACTTACAAAAAAAGAAAATGCATTTTTAAGACTACTTGTTGCGCAACTCGGTTCCGTAGTTACATTTGATCAGGCAGTAAACTATGTTTGGGAAGAAAAAGGTGCTACTGAAAACAGTGTTCGTACATTGGTTTGGAGACTTAGAAATAAACTCGCAACCGATATTATCAAAAATGCTTCAGGTATCGGTTACTATATTGAAGAGGAGTAGTTTATAAAATCTTTATAGACTCGATAGCCTCTTTTATTTTTTGAAAGCTTCCTTCATAATCGTAATTTAGATCTTTTTTGTTAGCCATAGTTTCCATCTCACTTGCTATTTTTTGCAAAAACTCAATTCTAAAATTTCCACTTGATCCTTTAATATTATGTGCTTTTTTAGCAATTTGTCCAAAATCTTTCTCTTCGATTGCCTCTCGAAGCAAAGGGAGTGTTTCATGCATTTTGTTGACAAAAAGTTCTAAAAGCATCGTTAATTCTTCCATACTTAACATAAGTTCTTTTGTTAAATGCTTTGCATCTAAACCTATAATATTTGAACTATTTTCCTGTGAAAAACTTTCAACTTCTTGTGTAAAATCCGGTTCTAAATAAGTATCAAAAATATGTTCTAAATCTTTTAAAATAATAGGCTTACCTAAAAACGCATCATATCCACTAAGGAGACCTTTCTCTTTTTCACCTTTTACGACATTGGCAGTGAGCGCAGATATTGGAGTATGTACAAGATTATGTTGCTGTTCAAATTTTCTAATTTTTTCCACTGCTTGTGTGCCATCCATTTTCGGCATCTGTTCATCCATCAGGATTAAATCGTACTCATTTATTTTATACAGCTCTATAGCATCTAAACCATTATTGACTATATCAAAACTAAGACCGTATTTTGTAAGTATTATTTTAATAAGTTCTTGGTTAGCCTCATTGTCTTCTGCTACGAGTATATTTCCTTTAAATACTTTTGTGATCTTCTTTCGATGTTCTAGATATTCTTGAGGATATAACAGCTCTTCAAAAGCAACTTTAAGCTTTTCACAATAAAGAGGGAAAGAAAGTGTATTTATATGAATATAATTGTCATATATATCACACTCTTGAGAAACTATAGCAATAAACTTTTTATTTGAATTAATTACCGTAGCTATGTCTTGAGAAGTTAAATCTTCATGTAAAAATACACATATATCATACTCTAAACTAAACGAATTAATAATTGAGATCTCCATTTGAAAAACTTCAGCATATTTGAGAAATGATTTATGTTTATAGTTTAATGAATAATTTTGTGCATATATTGCTATAGTATATTTTTTTAATTTCTCAACTTCATCAAAATAGAGGTGGGTATTTGTATCTATATTGACAGGAATAGTCATCCAAAACTCACTCCCTTTTCCAACCTCTGAGTTCACACCCACTTTTCCACCCATTAGTTCTGCTAATTGGTACGAAATAGAAAGACCTAAACCTGTCCCTTCACTTCTAGTCTCTTTAGCATATTGCGCTTGAGCAAATGCTAAAAAGATATTATCTTGATCCTCTTTGGAAATACCGATACCATTGTCTTTAACAGATATTTTAAGCACTTGTTCAAAACAGCTTGCTTCTATATGAATATGCCCGTTAACAGGAGTAAATTTAATTGCATTACTTAAAAAATTTGAGAGGATCTGCTTGATCCTTAAAATATCGGCATTTAATTGTATAGGAATCTTCGGATCGATAAAAGATGTAATGGTGATGTTTTTCATCTTTGCACTTGCTACAAAAAGCTCCATTGTATGAGAAAGTTCATTATGTAATGTGAATGTCTTTGGTTCAATATGAAACTCACCGCTTCTGAGCTTTGAAAAGTCTAAAATATCATTAATGATACTTAAAAGATTTTCCCCACTATTTAAGATAATATCTAGATAGTTTCTATGTTTTTTGGATAATTCATCATCTAAAAGTAAATTTACAAATCCTAAAATAGCATTGAGTGGTGTTCTAATTTCATGCGACATATTTGATAAAAAGTACTCTTTAGCTTGTGAAGCGAGCAATGCTTCCTGTCTTGCATCGACTAATTTTTGAAATATAACATCTGTATAGTACTTTAAAATTCCACGAAAGTTTTTATCGAATATATACGAAATGGCATCAAAAACGCCTTTAGAATTCACTTTTGCATCGTATGAAAAGTCAACCATTGAACGACGAAAATGGCTGCAAAGTTCAAAGAGTTCATCTGCACTAATCTCTCTGTTTTTTAAATATGCCAAAAAATCTTGCATTACAGGACAGTTGCCTATCTCTACTTCGCCGGAGATAACGCCCATAAAATAATCAAAAACACCACCACCGTACTTTTGTATGAAATACTCTTTATCTATACTGTGTAGTTCAAGGATAGTAGATGGGGTTTCGTAATTAACCCATTGCCATAGAATATGCTGTTTTGATGTTGAAAAGACCTCTCTGCACCCACGTAGGGCTTCTATGTTTTCTGCCATTTCCATTTCTTTAATATCTTTATTTTACGAAGATATAAGAAAGCGTCATCACCACAGAGAGTTTTACAAGAGCTATAAATGCACTTCCTAGTATATTGCCAATTTGACAACTTGTACAAGAGGTGTATTTACTCCCTTCATAGCGTCCATAAATTATATATACTAATGTCATAACTACTACAAAATAGGAAGTATAAAGTTGATATTGCCAAATCTCAGATAATATTTTCTTATCTTCTACAACTAATGATATTAAAAAAACTAAAAAAAGTAAAGCAATTATAATATTTATGAATTTTATAATTTTGTCTTTAAAAAATGTTGTAGGGCAGTAATTGTTATACCCTATATCTGAACCAAATTCTAAACTTGCTTCAAATCTTTGACGTTCCTCTTTTGAGAGTTTAGGTAAAAAAGTTGAACCAAAAGTATAGTCAATTTTTCTCTGAATTAAAATAGCAAAATCACCTTCAGCTTTTAAAACTTGGTTTTCACCGTTACGATCAACATAAATGATGCTTACATTTTCATAACGCGTTACTTCAGCACTAAGATTTGGATAATACGATGTTGTCTCTTTTGTAGTTATTTCACCACTATGAGAGATAACTTTGGGGTTTATTAATTCTAAGAAACTTCCATCATTGTTTTTCACAACTATTACATTGTGATAATCACCTATCTGAAAAGCAGAAAGGGCTTGTAAATTATTTTCATTTATAGTATCTTTAAGATCCTCTATCAATGAAAACAACTTTTCATCAAAAACTCTAACATTGATCCCATATTCAACACTCAACTGCGTTGGATATTTAATAACTTCTTTAACCATTTAAATCCCAAAGTCTATCCAGGCATAATGCCTAGATAAAAAATATTTAGTGGCTTTTACCAACTACCACAATCATTTTAATGTTAATAATAACAAATCTGATAAACTGCCAAATTACACAAGTTCTCATTGCTCTTGCAAATTTACCTGGAATCATAGTTAAGTTAAATTCTCTACTTTTAGCAAAGTTTACTTCTTCTTTTTTCATTTTTATTTCTCCTTTATAGTGGAAATCCCCTTAACGAGCAAACATTTTCTAATGTTTAGCCCCAAAGGATAGGATTTGCTCTGTTTCTTATTCTGGAATTAAAGTCCAGCCTGGTTTAAGTTTAGCTTTATAGATAAACATATAATGTAAAATATGTTTGATCCAGTGCCCTGCAAGACCAATTTCACCAAATGTGTGATCTGTATCACGACCAGTTCCTGGATATTTTTCAAAATCTGGAACAACAGGATAAACAGTCATTGCAGCTGCTTGTCCACTAAATACACCTTTACCAGCTGATGCAACACAAGCTGCACCCATTTCAGCCATAGAAGCTTCATGTAAATGAGCACCTTCACCTTGAGTGATTAAATCACAAACAGAGTGAGCCACCGCTTTACCAATGATACCTGAAGGCATACCAGTTCTTGGTGGAGTCGGGTTAATCGGTGTTCCATTTGGAGAACTCATAGGTTGTGAAATTATATGTGGCGGTGCAAAAGCAATACCAGCAGCAAATAAGTTTTTATATGTTGGGTTTTGATATGTACTTGGCCAATCACTTGCTTTCCACTCAGCATAAGGTTTTGGAGTATAATCAGCATCAACTTTCATAAATCCGTTTGGAGCAAATACAGTATCTGTAATATCTTCACCGGCTTTATTATAAGCTTTTAAACCAACACCTGCAAATGGTGGAATAAGCATTGCAAAGTCAAAAGTTTCTTCACCTTTAGTACCATCTAAAAGTTCATACTCAACTTTACCTTTTTCAACTTTAGAAGTGTGTGCACCAATTAGCCACTCAACATCTCTTTCAGCAAATAGTGACTCAGCAAATAGTTTAGAACTAACTACATAACCACCAACTTTCATATGAAGTCCACCCATACCGAAGTCACCTAAGAAAGACTCGTTTGAGATCCACTTAATATCTGCCATATCACGAACACCAGCTTTATTTAACTCATGTTCAATGTTGAAAATATACTCAAATGCAGCACCTTGACATGTACACATACCGTGACCAGTTCCTATTAAGAACTTCTGACGCTCACCTTGTTTCATTTTTTCAATACACTTAGCAAGCTCTTCAGATGCATGTACTGCATGATCTGCTGTACAAACTGAAACTGTATTCTCACCCATTTGCCCTTGTCCATTACCAAGACCAGGAGTTGCATCAAAGTTAAGTTTTGGACCTGTTGCATTGATCAAGTAATCATACTCAACATTTTCACTTTCACCAGTTTTATTTGGATCTGTATACTCGAACGTTACAAAAGGTTTATCACTAGATTCATTCCCTTCTGGGTTTAATGATACTGCTTTTGCTTGTTTATATGTAATACCTGCACTCGCATATACCGGAGCTAAATCAAATGTTACATCCTCTTTTGTCATTTCACCGACACCAACCCAAATGTTTGATGGTATCCAGTTCCATTTTGCATTTGGAGTTACAACTACAACTTCATGAGCTGAACCTAACCATTTTGCGGCGAATGTAGCTGCAGTATGACCTGCAACACCACCACCAAGTACGACTAATCTTGCCATATATACCTTCCCCTTTAATAAGTTCTTATATAACTGTAACAGAATATAATCACAATATTATCACAAGATGAAACTTAAATTTCCGTATATTTAAAATTTATCATCTAGTCGATATTTTAGAAACCCCTTAAATCTTGGATTTAAAAGCGTTGATTAATTTAAAAAACTTATTTTACTTTAAAATTTTACTCACAATTTCAAAAGTATTTTTTGATAACCCTTGTGTAGAAATTACACATTTAAGCGCTAATTCCATCAAATTTTTGTTATTTTTATTCATTCTAGGATAAATTTTAAATGCTCCAGAGAGTGCTGAGGCCATCTGTGGATTGATTTTATCTATCTCAATTATCTTAGAAGCTACAAAATTGTATCCGCTTCCATCTTTTGCATGAAAATATTTATAATTCCTTGCAAATACTCCGATCAAAGAACGCACTAGGTTTGGTACTTTTTCGTCATAAACCGGATCATTTTGTAAATCTTGAACTCTTTGTAATAATCTATCTCTTGATGAAGATGCTAAAAGTGCAAAGTATTTATTCATTACCAAAGTGTTCTCTTTATATCTATTATAGAAGTTTGCAAACACCTCTTCTCTATCATCTTGTTCAAACATCTCTATAACATCTAAAGCGGCAACTTTATCTGTCATTGTACTCGCATCTTCATACTGTTTTTTAGCAATTTGAAGTATCTCACTTGATTTTAAAACGCCTAAAAGTGAGAGTACTCTATTTTTCAGTGCACGTTTTCCTGTGCTTATGCTGTCTATCTCACTGTTATTAGGTTCATGATTTTGTGTATAAAGTTTTAAAAGCTTTGCTTCATATTTTGTTGCAAGTAGCTGTAAAAGTTTTTCTTTTGCATTATACAGTGGTTCAAAATCAACTACATCTTGTTTTTGCATCAATGTCGTAATAGAAGGTAATTCTAATAATAGTGCTTTATAAGAGAGATCGAGTTCTTGATCAAGTAAATACCCGTAAGCTTCTATAAACTCGTCTATACTTTCTTGAGCTATTAGTTTAAAGATAGTTTCAATTGCAAACTCCTGTGCAGCCTCGTATCGTGTAAAACTGTTTTGATCATGTTTCATTAAAAATGGATAATCCACGCCAGTATGCTCTACAATAATAGGTGCACTAAAATCTCTATTAATAGAAAGTGTTGGTTTTGTTTTGAGTCCATCAAAATTAAAAGTTTGAACTTCTTTGGATATGATTAACATTTTTTCTAAAACTTCACTGCCATCTTGATCCAATAGTGCGATCTTTAGTGGAAAATACATCGCATTTTGAGATTCGCCATCCACTTTATTTGGAATTTTTTGTGTAAGTGTTAAAGAGTAAGTCTCATTTTCAAACGATTCATCAACTTTAAGTGTAGGAGTACCGCTTTGATCGTACCAGAGTTTAAAATGTTCAAGATCAAAATCTCCATGTTTATTCATAGCCCATAAAAAGTCATCTGTCGTAACCGCTTGACCATCAAAAGTTTCAAAATACAAGTCAGTTGCTTTTCTATAGTTTTCTTCTCCAAGCATTGTATGAATCATACGGATCACTTCAGCACCCTTCTCATATACGGTTGCCGTATAAAAGTTATTCATAGATATATACGACTTTGGCTGAATTGGATGTGCTGTAGGAGAAGCATCTTCAACAAACTGACGCTCGCGGAGTGCTTTTACATCATCAATGCGTTGTACCTCTTTTGAGTTCATATCTGCCGAAAAGCTCTGATCACGAAAAACTGTCAATCCTTCTTTTAGTGTGAGTTGAAACCAGTTAGCACATGTTATTCTATTTCCTGTCCAGTTATGAAAGTACTCATGTGCGATTACAGATTCAATTCCCATAAAATTTCCGTCTGTTGCTGTGTCTGCATCTGCTAGTACATATGCAGAATTAAAAATATTTAAGCCCTTATTCTCCATTGCACCCATATTGAAACTATCTACGGCTACTATGTTATAAATATCTAGATCGTATTCACGACCATATTTTTCCTCGTCCCATTTCATTGCATTTATGAGAGATTTCATTGCATGAGTAGCTTTTGGCGCATTTCCTTTATCTACATATATATTTAACTCAACCTCATTCCCGCTTGCTGTTGTAAACCGATCTGTAATAAAATCAAGATCACCGGCAACTAAAGCAAAAAGATACGATGGTTTTGGATGTGGATCGTGCCACGTTACACCGTGGCGAGTATCAAAACTTTCATGACAATGGATCTTATTTCCGTTACTGAGTAAAATTGGATATTTCTCTTTATTTGCGATCACAGTTGTAGTAAATACACTCATTACATCGGGACGATCAAGATATGGTGTAATTCTGCGAAACCCTTCAGGTTCACACTGTGTACAAAAGATATCACCAGATTTGTATAGTCCTTCCAGTTCCGTATTTTTATGTGGATATATTTTATTTCTAATCTCTAATGTAAACTGATCAGGGACATTTGAGATTGTAAGGCTCTCTTCATCTGTTATATATCTATCGGTTCCAAGAACTATACCGTCTAACACGATCTCTTTTAACTCTAACTCCTGAGTATCTAAGATCAGATCACTCGAGTTATCGGACTTTTGAAATTTCATAATATTTGTTACATCTGTTTTATCTTCAAAAAGCTCAAATGTAAGGTTTACACTCTCGATCTTAAAACTTGGTTTTTTATAATCTTTTAAAAATATTTCGTTCACTTTCCACTCCAATTAAATTTTTTAAATAATTCTGTAAATGTATCATCTAATTTTGCATTTAATATGATTGTATCTCCATTATATGGATGACTTAGTTCTAAACTTTTACAATGCAATAATAATCTATGCACATTATATTCTTTTCGGATAAATTTGTTATGCTCACCCCGTCCATATTTTGTATCACCTAAAATATGATGAGAGATATGTTTCATGTGGCGACGCAATTGATGTTTTCGCCCTGTTTTTGGATGCAGCTCTACTAAAGAGTATCTTACGGTATCGTACTTGCCGACACTTGCTCTAAGCTCTATAGAGTCTAAAACTTTATAACCGGTGATCGCATCTTGCGGCTCTTTATCATCTCTTGCATCTTTATCGGCAATCTTATCGAGTTTTTCTTGAAGCGGATAATCGATCACGCCATCCTCCAAATAACCGCGTACTACTGCAATGTAAGTCTTTTTCGGTTCATGATCTCGAAACTGTTGATTCATAAGTCGTGCACTCTCTTTATCAAGTGCAAATAACAATACACCGCTTGTCGGTTTATCGAGTCTGTGGATTGGATAAACCCATTGTCCGAGTTGATCACGTAACATCTTCATTGCATAATAGATCTCGTGTCTGTCGATCATCGACTTATGCACCAATAAGCCACTTGGCTTATTGATAGCGACTAAGTACTGATCTTGGTAGATTATCTCTAAGGTGTAATTTGCAAACATTTTTGCGATCTCTAACGCGGATCTCTTTTAGTAGTTTTTCTTTTTTTAGCTTGTTTTATTGTTTTCGCAGTTGTTTTTTTCGGCGCTTTTTTCGGTTGAAAAAAAGATTTTTCCTGTTTTTTATGTTCCGCTTTGAGTTTTACCTCATCACGGTCAACACGACGAATGTTTGGATCAGGTTCAAACCCTTCAATTGTCTCTTTCTCAATCTTTTGCCCGATCAGCTTTTCAATGTCACGAATCTCAAACTTCTCATACACATCAAGCAGTGAAATAGCCTCTCCCTCGCGACCAGCACGTCCTGTTCGCCCTACACGGTGCACATAATCCTCTGGGATTGATGGAAGCTCATAATTGATCACGTATGGCAACTCTTCAATGTCAAGCCCACGTGAAGCGATGTCCGTTGCCACTAAAACACGGAATTTTCCTTCCATAAACTGGTTGAGCGTTTTTAGACGGTTTGCTTTTGTTTTATCACCGTGAATCACTCCGGTTTTTAGACCATCTTTGAGAAGCTCTTTGCCAAGTAAGTCAGCACTTGCCTTTGTTCTTGTAAATACTAAAACTTGTGGAAAATTACGTGAACCGATCAGATATGCCAAAAGTTCCGCTTTACGAGAACCATCTACCAAATAGGCTACTTGATTGATCGTATCTACTGTTGTATTTTTCTTTGCAGTTTCAATAAATGCAGGGGATCGAAGTATAAGTTTTGAGAGTTTTCTCACTTTTTCAGAAAATGTAGCTGAAAATAAAAGTGTTTGATGGTTTTTTGGAAGCAAAGGGTGTATCGCTTTTATATCTTTACTAAAGCCCATATCAAGCATACGATCAGCTTCATCAAGAACAAACACCTCTACATCATTTAACTTCAACCCATTTTGTGTGAGTTCAAGTAAACGCCCAGGTGTTGCCACAATTACCTCTGCTCCACCTTTTAATTTTGCGATCTGTTTTGTTATATCTTTTCCACTAATGATTGCCTCGGACTTAACATCCATATATTTTGCATAATCGTTTATATCTTTATATATCTGAACACTGAGTTCTCTTGTAGGTGAGATGATAACCGCACGAACACCTTTACTCTCATCTTTTTTTCTAAGTTTTTGTAAAAGAGGTAATGCAAAAGCCGCTGTCTTACCAGTACCTG
>JARRNV010000004.1:0-10257 GCA_037384685.1 Sulfurimonas sp. | reverse complement strand
TTTTCTTCAAATATGGTAGATATTGGAGTTGAGATATCGCTAAATCCGCTTACAAATTCAAAATCTTCAAAAATTCTTTGCATAAAGTCTTTGACTGCAAAGTAGAGGTTTGTATGTTTTGTAAATGAGAGTTTTGCATATTTTAGTATTTGCTCATTTGGGTAGTTTATTAGCTCTGATGGAAATAAAAACTGTTTTACAAATAGTACTTGCGGATCAAGAGAATTTTCTAAATGCTCTTGAAGCTCTTTGAGTGTGATCGCAATCTTCTCGTAAGCAGCAAGTTTGTTTTTAATTTTTTCCTCATCTATAAAGACTACACTATTTGCCGTTACTTCGAGTTTTTCGTGGAACTCTTTTATAAAAATTTTTACTGTTGTATTACCAAAGTAGTCTATATATTCAGAAATATTTTGTGTATTTGGTTTTACTGATAGATCGTACTCTATAAGTGTTTGTACATCATTTGTTACAGGCTTTAACTTTGCAAGATTATGGCTAAAGGATACTGCTGAAGTGTATTTAAAAGCTGTTTCGTGGAAAATTTTGTACTGCATCATCTTATTCGTAATAGTGTGAAAAATAATTTTTTGTAAACTCATTTGAAAACTTGTTGAGTAACGATGTAATATCACCTAAAAAAGAATCAAGTTCACAATAGAGATATGTATCATTACAGTTTTTTAACAGTTTCTCAACTTTTGCAGACTTTAATTTTGTATATATATCATACATATATTTTTCACTACCGTCTATTCTGGATTTAATATTCTCTTCTTGATATATAGATTCTAGAAGATTAATTAGTGAGCGTATTATACTCAATAATGATTTTGAATAGTTTTTTTGAAAGAGTAAAAAGTCCACCATTCTCTCAATTGTTATATTACTTTTATATAACGATTTATAGGTATTAAAACCTTCATAGGAGTAAAGTAAAAATTGTAGTAACTCATATTCTATATGCTTTTTATGTTTGAGTGTCATTAAAGAGCGAATTTTTGAAATAAACAGGATTGCCATCTCCAGTTTTGAGCCTATTTCATAAAATACCAATCCTTGCTCTTTAGATATGCTTTCTTGAATTAACTCTTTATATGCACTCAGATATATTAAAAGATCATCGAGTTCTTCTGCATGTTCCGTATAGTTTGTTTTTTTCGAGTTTGAATGGCTAAACCAGTTAGATTCTAATTTATCAAAAACTTTTGAACACTCATTCGATAGAAGACTTTTAATATTAATGTTAACGCTTCCAAGCATCGATAGGGTAAAAGGGAGACTCCCCATTCTGTAGTTGTCCTTTAGAATACTGTTTAACTCTTTGCTGACATTTACTTTCTCGTTTAAAAAACCCG
Source organism: Sulfurimonas sp. (assembly GCA_037384685.1). Lineage (GTDB taxonomy): Bacteria > Campylobacterota > Campylobacteria > Campylobacterales > Sulfurimonadaceae > Sulfurimonas. Next base: position 8,899 of record JARRNV010000004.1, on the reverse strand, counting down.
GATAAGTCATAGTAAGATGTGTAAGTGCTTTTGCATAAAGATCAAGAGAGTAGATAATAGCATTAATGTTTTCAGAACGATGGTTATTCATTAAATATTTTAGATAGAGACGAATAGTTCGTGCTGTAATGATCGAGCGTTGTAGATAGCGCCCTAACCAATAGATATTTTCCGCTTTTTTTGTAGTAAGTGAAGCTATTGAAAACTCATTATAAGAGATGAGCTCGTTTGAAATAGGGGAGAACAACGGTTCCTCGGTATCGGTTAAGATCCATAAATCTTTACTTCCGCCACCTTTTTGATTTGAGACTATATATGTGTCTTTTTCAGAAGATATTCGAACCAATCCACCGTTCATTACATGATACTCATCATTGTTTTTATAGCAAAAGAGGCGTAATGAATTTTTTCTAGCTTCTATATTTTTTCCGACTAAAGAGGGAATAGTTGAAAACTCTATTTTTTCTTGAGCTATGTACATATGGGGATTTTTTTCTATTTTTGATTTTAAAACTGACTTTTGCACCGGATTGAGTTTAGAACACACATAAATATTTTGAGCAATGGTTTTATCGACAGATTTTATAATCAGTTCATCCATATGTTCGAAAACATAGTTTTTCTCTTTTACTTGTCCACACCACCATGTAGCAATCTGTGGTATAAGCAGTGGCTCGTTTAAAAAATATTCACAAATATTATTCATAAAAGGATTGAGTGCAGGATTTTCTAAAATACCGATTCCGATCGGATTGATCATCACGACATTTCCTTGTCTTAAAACATCTAAAAGTCCAGGGACTCCAAGTTGCGAATCATTTTTTAACTCTAAAGGATCGCAAAATTTATCATCCACACGTCTTATAACAATATCGACTTTTTTCAGTCCTGTAAGGTTTTTAAGGTAGAGATTGGCATCTTTTACTAAAAGATCTTCCCCTTGAACAAGTTCACAGTTTAAAATTGAAGAAAGGTATGACTGCTCAAAATAGGTTTCATTATAGGGACCGGGAGAGAGCATAACTATAAAAGGTTCTTTAGAGCTTGAACGCTCTAAAAGAGTCTGTTTAAAACCTTCGACAAATTGCGCAATTCTATGAATCTTTATATTTTTAATAAGATCCTTATTCACACTATTGAGGGTAAGTCTATTTTCAATTGCATAGCCCAAACCTGATGGAGATTCTGTTTTATCTGAGATGATCCAAAACTTTCCATCGGGTCCGCGACTGACATCAACACCATAATAATGAAGTTGAAAATAGTTTTGATGAAAGTTTTGCACCTCTCTTATGAAATGGGGATCTAGATAAAATATCTCTGAGGGTACAATCCCCTCTTGTAAAAGTTTTTGTTCACCGTATATATCTTTAAAGACAAGGTCTAAAAGTTTTGCTCTTTGCTGGATCCCTTTTTTAAGTAGATTCCATTCGTCATTTTTTAAAATAAATGGAATTGAATCAAGATTCCACTTTCTTTTTGTTTGTTTATCGGTATAAATGTTGTATGTTACACCATTTTCTTTTAACTGCCAGTCGATCTCAAACTGTTTTTGAGACAACGCTTTTTCATTTAAAGATTGAATATGAGAAGCAAGAGCATTCCATTGCTCTTTGATTGTTCCATCTTCATGAAACATCTCATCATATGAACCAATTTGGTAATCTTCAAAGTATTTGTTAGTTATTTGATCCACCTTTGTCTCATATCTAATGTATGAGGATACTCATTGTTTTTTGGAAGTCTATACACTTGTAGCTTAGATTTTCCCTTAATCTCTTTAATTTGTCTTGGAGATTTCTCCTCTATACTTAACTCTTTGACCTCATTTGTAGAAGTTTTTACAATACTTACTTCTTGATTGAGCGGTGCACTTTTCACAAACTCAACTTCCCCTTGGGAAGAGTTAAAATCCCAGTATCTATTAATTCTTCGAGACTCAGCTTCGTAAGAGTTTACAGGGAATGTATCGTAACTTCTTCCGCCAGGATGGGATACAAAGTAGTTAAATCCACCTAAACTTCGTAAATTCCAAGTATCGATTACATCAAAGGTAAGCGGCGTATCAACGCCGATTGTCGGATGCAGTGCTGACCAAGGCTGCCACGCTTTATAACGTACTCCGGAGACATATTCTCCATGAGTTGCCGTTTCTTGCATAGGGATCTCAACGCCGTTACATGTAACAATATAACGATCTTTTATAAAGTTATTGACTTTGATCTGTAGTCTCTCAACAGAGGAATCAACATATCTTGAAGTTCCTTGTGAAGAGCTCTCTTCACCTAAAACATGCCAAGGCTCAATTGCCGATCTGATCTCAAAGTCCATCCCTTCTATTTTTGCCATTCCATAAAGAGGGAATCTAAACTCAAAAAACGGATCGAACCAGTCAAGTTCAAAAGCATATCCTGCATCGTTAAGATACTCTACAACCGATTTTATATCCTCTTTTACATAATGTTCTAAAAGGAACTGATCGTGTAGTCTTGTACCCCATCGGATTAGCTTGTGTTGGTAAGGTTTTTTCCAAAAAGCACTTACTAATGCACGTACTAGTAACATTTGAAGTAGTGCCATCTCTTTATGTGGAGGCATATCAAAACCGCGTAACTCTAAAATACCTAAACGACCACTTGAACTATCAGGCGAATAAAGTTTATCTATACAAAATTCACTTCTGTGAGTATTCCCTGTAAGGTCTGTTAGTAAATTTCTAAAAAGTCTGTCTGTAAGCCAGTATGGAACCTCTCCGTTTTCCGGAATTTGTGAAAATGCAATTTCTAGTTCATAAAGGTTTTCAACTCTTCCTTCATCGACACGGGGTGCTTGTGAAGTAGGGCCGATAAATGCTCCACTAAAAAGGTACGATAGACCCGGATGATGCTGCCAGAAAGTTATAAGAGATTGTAGAAGTCTTGGATCACGTAAAAGCGGTGAATCAGATGGATCCATTGCACCAATCGTTACATGGTTACCACCACCTGTTCCTGTATGTTTTCCATCAACCATAAACTTCTCAGTTCCAAGACGTGAGAGTCTTGCATCTTCATAAAGGGTATCGATATTGTGATTTAACTCACTCCATGAACTCGATGGGTGAATATTAACCTCAATTACACCCGGATCAGGTGTTACTTTAATTCTTTCAGTTCTATTGTCTTGCGGTGGCTCATACCCCTCTAAAATAACTTCTAGATCAAGTTTTCTAGCAGTAGCTTCGATCGAGGCTACTAGATCTAAAAACATCTCTGTTGAGTTTATTGGAGGTAAAAAGATACAAAGTTTTCCGTCTCGGATTTCAGCCCCAATTGCGGTTTTAACATACTCTATAGAGGTTGTGTTCTTTGCATCTGTGAATTTTCTTTTTCTTGCGCGTTTTTTTACAGGTGTTATATAGTCACCTAAAGCCGGCGCTGCAGCAAAAAGATCAGGCTCAAATGTCTCTTCTATTTCAACATGGGGTTTGTGTAAAAGTGATTCTAGAGGTAAGCGAAGACCAATAGGTGCATTTCCGGGACTTAAAAACAATTTACCTCGTCGAAATTCCCACTTTGATGTGATCCATCTTGTATCTCCAAAATTGAGTGGTAAGATATAACCCACTTCATTATTTAAACCATGTGCTAGTTTTTCGGCAATCGTTTTTCTCTCTAGGGAATCTTTGAGATCATACTCCATTACATCCATATCTAGAGGCATAGATGCCTCCTTCATAATGTAATAAACAGGATCTTCATATGCTGGAACTATATTTTGATCACTCACCCCTAACGTTAAAGCTAAACGAGATAAAAACTTTTGAGCATCTTCATTTGTGTATGAGTATGTTTTGTTCATATCTGCAAGTAAATTAGGGTCTTCCCAAACAGGCTTTCCGTCTTTTCTCCAGAAAATTGTTGTCTGCCAACGTGGCAGTGGTTCACCCGGGTACCATTTTCCTTGTGCGTGGTGTAATAGACCACCCTCTGTGAAAGATTTTAGGAGTTTTCTAGAGTAGGTATTTGCCAGTTCTCGTTTGTGCTCACCATCAGCAGCATTATTCCACTGATCAGATTCCATATCGTCAATACTTACAAAAGTAGGTTCACCACCCATAGAGAGTCGTACATCATTTGCTTCTAGATCTTCATCAACTTTAAATCCAAGTTCATGAATAGCTTCCCATTGCTCTTTTCTGTATGGTTTTGTAACGCGAGGAGATTCAAAAATTCTTTTTACACTATTTTCATAATCAAATTCAACTTCACATGGGTCACTTGCGCCCTCGATCGCATGGGCTGTATCGTAGTGTGGTGTACACGCAAGCGGTATATGTCCTTCTCCTGCAAACAATCCACTTGTAGCATCGAGTCCAATCCATCCGGCACCCGGAATATAAACCTCAGTCCAAGCATGTAAGTCTGTAAAGTCGGCTTCTGGACCATTTGGACCGTCAAGTGACTCAATATCGGCGGTAAGTTGCACTAGATAACCGGAAACAAATCTACTTGCTAATCCTAAGTGACGTAAAACTTGAACAAATAACCATGCGTAATCTCTACAGCTTCCAAGTTTTTTCCCTAAAGTATATTCACAAGTTTGTACACCGGGTTCAAGTCTTACGGTATAGTCTAAATAGTTATGAATTTTTTGATTAAGAGCAACTAAAAAATCGATGATGCTCACTTCGCTCTTATCTATACTTTTTAGAAATTTTTTGAGCTTCGGAGTTTTTTTCTCTTTTTTCAAGTAAGGTTTGAGCTCTTTTTTTACAGCAGGCGTATATTTAAACGGAAAGTTTTTTGCAGAGTCCTCCACAAAAAAATCAAACGGATTGATCGTAACCATATTCGCAATAAGCTCAACATCAATAAAAAGTTTATCTGTTTTTTCCGGAAACACGACACGCGCGAGATAGTTTCCGTAAGGGTCTTGCTGCCAATTTATAAAATGTTCTTTGGGCTCAATTTTCAAAGAGTAACTTTCAATAGGTGTACGGCTATGAGCAGCGGGACGAAGCCTAATAATATGTGGGCTTAAATTGATTTTTTTATCATACGTATAGTGTGTCTTGTGTGTAAGTGCTACTTTTAATGCCATAGAAGCTTTCCCCTTTTTTGTATATTAAAATCTTATAATAATAAAATATCTCTAGCAATAAACATTTGTATAAAAATTATACACAAATATAGAATAACTAAGATATACTTTATGATAGAATTTTTTTGAACTTGGAGGTGAAGAGTGATAGAAAAAGAGAAAAAGTTATTAAATGACTTCTGGCAAGTCTTTAATCAGCAAGACAGATTAAAGGTAAAAGAGTTCAAAAATTATATGGACAAATTCGCAGTAAATTTCAATCTTTATAAAGATGGAAATTTTATAGAACGTTCACTTCCTTTTGATTTAATCCCACGTATTATGACAAAACAAGAGTTTGATGAATTAGAACGTGGTCTCTCTCAAAGAATAAAAGCATTAAACCTTTTTTTAGAAGATTTATATACTGAGAAAAAAATCATAAAAGATAAAATTATACCGATGGAGTTTGTTGAACAAGCAGAGGGGTATTTAAAAGAGCTGCAAGGTTTTTCTCCAAACAAAAAACTTCGTACCCATATTAACGGAATAGATCTAGTCAAAGATAGTGTTACCGACAAATGGATAATACTAGAAGACAATTTAAGAGTTCCTAGTGGTGCAAGTTATCCGCTTTCAATTAGAGATACATATAGAAAAATTTATCCGGAATTTTTTGAAAAATTAAAAATACAGCCTATTAAAGAGTATCCGCAAATGCTGCAAACAGCTATGGAATATGTAAATTGTGGTGGTATAAACGTTGTTTTAACTCCCGGAAGATTCAATTCTGCATATTACGAGCATAGTTATTTAGCGCAGATGAGTGGAGCTTGTTTGGTAAGAAATCATGAGCTAGTCGTCAAAGATAAAAAAGTTTACTTTAAAAATTTTGATGGAAAACTGATCAAAGTAGGTGCTATTTATAGAAGACTAGATGATGAGTTTTTAGATCCGTCGTTTTTTAATCCTGATAGTCTCATTGGTGTTTCCGGTGTTATGGAGGCATACTTGGCTGGAAACGTAGCGATTATGAATGCTCCCGGAAACGGTGTAGCTGATGATAAAGGGATATATTATTTTGTACCGCAAATGATCAAGTACTATCTTGGAGAAGAAGCTATTTTAGATAATGCTCCAACATATCTGCCTTATTTTGAAGAAGATCGAAAGTATGTGTTTGAAAACTTATCGAAACTTGTTGTAAAAGATGTTGCCGAGGCAGGAGGTTATGGTGTTTTATTTGGAAATCGCTTAACAGAAAATGAACTCGCAGATCTTAAAAAAGCGATCGAAGCAGAACCGAGAAGGTTTATAGCTCAAGAGGTTATAGAATTTTATGATGAAAAATGTTTTATGGACAATGAGATCGTAGAGAGAAAAGCTGATTTTAGAGCATATGTAGTTATGGCAGAAGAACCAAAAGTTTGGTCGTGCGGTTTAACAAGGTATGCTGTAGAGGCTGGAAACTATTTGGTGAACTCTTCACAAGGTGGAGGTTTTAAAGATACATGGGTAATTGGAGAATAAGTTATGAATCACATCTTGACAGCAAATGTTGCAAATAACCTGTATTGGCTTGGAAGACATCTTGAGAGGATGGAAGCAACCCTTATTGAAATAAGTAAAATGTACGATTCTATTATTGATGTTGATTTTCAAGCAGGAAAAGATTTTTACACAAAACTTAATATTGTACTTGAATATAAAAGTGCATCTGATTTTTTACAGCAAGCTATTTTTGCACAGCATGCTAATAATTTTAACCAAATAGTGAGTTATGCCAAAGAGAATGCCATTATTTCTAGAAGTTACATAGAGTTGGAAGCTTTTGGATCTATAATTCAGCTAGCTACTCTTTTTGAAAGTGCAATTAAAGAGCAAAGAGAGATAGACTTCGCATTTATTGATGAGGTTTTGTCTTTAATAAGTGAAATTTGGGGTGAATTAACAAGAAAGCAAAAAAGAAATGTAAACGATTATTTTATTGTTCTTGGCAAAAATGTTGAAAAAGTTGATTTTCATTTACGACTTGGAAAAAACAAAGATTATGCAATGGTTATTATGGAGGAAGTGGATACAATAGTATCTATTTTGGCACCTGAAGCTACTTTTACACCACACGATGCATCGGAACCGGCAAGTATTATATTAGAATCGATGAATAATAAAATTCACAAAATTATTGAGTTCTAAATGGAAATATTAGAAATTTTTTCTACAAACTTACCGGTAGGGGAAAAGTTTTCTATAAAAAAAGCAAGATTTTCACCTACATCTCAAGAGAAAAACCAAAAACGTATAAGTATTGTAACCGGGATTCACGGTGATGAACTTGAAGGGCAGTTTGTCGTTTATCTTTTGGCTGATTGGTTAAAGAAAAATCAAGACAAGATCAGAGGAATAATAGATCTCTATCCAGCTATCAATTCATTGGGTATAGATTCAATCACACGCTCTTTTCCGGTATATGAAGTTGATTTAAACCGTGCATTTCCGGGTGATAAAACAAGTGTATTGCCCTCACATGTTGTTTATGAAGTTTCACAAGATGTCAAAGGAAGCGATATTGGGATCGATATTCATTCGAGTAATATCTTTTTAAAAGAGATACCGCAAATTAGAATTAATAAACAATTTGCCAATACAATCCCTTTAGCAAAAGAACTTAATTGTGATTTTATATGGGTACACGATGCGGTTACTGTTTTGGAAGCAACTTTTTCCCATACTATGAATGAGTTGGGTACTAAAACCTTGGTTGTTGAGATGGGTGTTGGTATGACACTTACACAAAAATACGGTTATCAGCTTTTAGATGGGATTTTAAATCTGATGAAAAAAGAGGGAATCATTGAAACAGAAGAAGTGTATGATGTACGTGAACCGTTCACTTCAGAAGTTGGAGATGTATATTTTTTAAATGCTGAAGCAAGCGGTCTTTTTATACAAGAGATTAAACATTGTGAAGTGATTAAAAAAGGGGATAAGATAGGACAGATTGTAGATCCTTTAACCGGTGATGTGAAATGTGAAGTGATTGCACCAAATAAAGGCATTCTCTTCACGCTACGAGAGTTTCCCGTAGTGTATGAAGGATCTTTGCTTGCACGTATTTTTGGAGAAAAAGATGAATAAAATAGAGATCTTAAAACTAAGTTCACTTAGCCGTGAACCGATGGTTATTGAAGGTTTTTTATTTAAAGGAGTTGATCCGGATGCTCCAAAGGTGGCAGTTATAGGTGCTATGCAGGGTGATGCTCTTTTGCCTCTTCATTGTTCTGCTTCGTTGGTGAATTTTTTACAAAATACAATAAAAGCAACTAAAATATTAGGAGACATTTTGGTCATACCTTCAATAAACCATTATGCTCTTAACATTTCTGAAAAATTTTGGCCATTAGATAAAACAAATTTAAATATGATGTTTCCCGGATATAATGAGGGTGAAACTACACAAAGAATAGCTTCGAAAGTTTTTGAGGCAATTAAAGATTATGATTACGGAATAGTACTTGAGATCAGTTCCGATCAATCTACATGCATCCCTCATATAGAACTTTTAAAAACAGGATGGGAAGATCTAAACGGTGCAAAAGATTTTGGATTTAAAGTTATTCATCATAAAGAAGTAGAATCGATCGATACTGTAACATTACAATACAATTTGCAATTGTGGGAAACAAAAGCATATTCTCTTATATGTCCTTCTGATCAACATATAGAACAGTCAACATCAAATCAAATTTTGGAAGCGATTATCAGGTTTTTAGACCAAAGTAAAATAGTGCAATACAAAATTTTTAATGATTATGCTTCAAATATACTCACTAAAAAA
>JARRNV010000003.1:0-16909 GCA_037384685.1 Sulfurimonas sp. | reverse complement strand
TTTTTTTCCAAAAATATTAATCGTTCCGGAGGTCGGTTGCTCGAGTCCTAATAAAAGTCTAATTAATGTAGTTTTTCCACCACCGTTTGGTCCAATAATAGCTATATACTCGCCACCAAAAATATTAAAGTTTACATGATTCAATATTTTTTGCCCCATCACTTCAAAACATAAGTTTTGAACATTAAAAATAGGAACTTTAAAGCTCAATTGCACTGCAACGCCTTAGCAATTTTTTCCAAATTTATTTTCATAAGGTCTTCATAGCTAAGATTTTGATCTTTTTCATCTGCCGTGATATTTCCTAATGGTTGTAAACTATCAACCTCTATTGAAAGATCATCTGCGATCGTTTGTATGTTTTTACTACTTGAAAAGTTTTCAAAAAATACAACTGAAATATTTTTATCTTGAATCTCTTGAAATATATGTTGGACATCTTTTGCACTTGGCTGTGCATCGGTAGACAATCCAGTAAGCGACTCAACTTTAAAATCATATCTTTGTGCCAGGTAAGAAAAAGCATTATGTGTTACAACGATTGTATCTTGTTTGCAAGAGAGCAAACTCTCTTTATATAAATCATCTAGCTGTTCTAAACTCTTAATGTATGCTAGTTTGTTTTTTTCAAACAGATGTTTGTTTTTTGGTTCTAACATGCTTAGTTTTTCCGTAATCACTTGTGCGATCTGCTTCATATTATCAACATCAAGCCAATAGTGTGGGTCATAAGCTCCATGATCATGATGATGTTCATCTTCATGATCCTCATGCTCATCTTCATCGTCAAACTTTCTTAGTGAAACATACTGACTTAGGTCCACCCCTTTTGCTTCAAGTGACAAATGATCTGCCCATGGTTCTAAAATATCTCCACTATAAAAGAAAAAGTCACTTTTTTCAAGTTTAGCAACCACTTTTGGAGTAGGTTCAAAACTGTGTGGGTCAACACCAAAAGGGATGATATTTACAAGCTCTATTTTATCTCCGCCTATATGCTGTATAACATCAAAAATAGCGAAATTACTTGTTGTTATAAGAGGCTTTGAAGAAAGTTTTTGTTCATTAGAGTTTGTTGTAAAAATTAGTGTAACAATAAGAAGGGATAATAATGCCAAAATTAGTTTTAAACTTTTCACTTCTCATCCTTTTACAAAATATAGTGCAATTATACCCTCTTTTTACATGGGTTTGATAATACAGCATTTTTTGGATATAATTCGCCACTTTTTATTTAGGAAAATATAATATGACAACTAGCCTTTTACTTATTGTACAGATTTTTTTGGTAATTATCTTAGTGATCGCCGTATTGCTACAGAAAAGTTCAAGCATTGGTCTTGGTGCATATAGTGGATCAAACGACTCTGTTTTTGGTGCTAAAGGTCCAAACAGCTTCTTAGCAAAGACAACATTTATTATTGGATTTTTATTTGTTGTAAACACAATTGCTTTAGGTTATATGTATTCAAAGGCTGCTGAATCTTCAGTTGTTGATGAAGTTGTAGAAAATACTGCAGTAGCTGCTCCAGCAGTTAAAGTTGAAACAAATACTACAAAATAGGAGAGCATTATGGTAAATGAGATTTTCAATTCTTGTGAAAGCAAAATGAAAGCAAGTATAGAACATATGTTAAAAGAGTTTAAAACACTTAGAACCGGTAAGGTGAACACTTCTGTTTTAGATAACGTTAAAATTGATTACTACGGGACACCGACTCCTCTTGATCAAGTTGGTTCTGTAATCGCTGTAGACGCTACAACTATTGTAGTAAATCCTTGGGAAAAAAATCTTCTAGGTGATATAGAATCTGCAATTGCTGCAGCTAATATTGGAGTAAATCCAAATAATGACGGTGATCAGATCAAACTTTTCTTTCCACCTATGACAGTTGAACAAAGACAAGAAGCTGTTAAACAGATGAAGGGAATGGGAGAAAAAGCAAAAGTTTCTGTAAGAAATGATAGACGTGATGCTAATGATAAAGTTAAAAAACTTGAAAAAGATAAAGAGATCACACCTGATGAATCAAAATCTGCTCAAGATAATATTCAAAAATTTACAGATAAATATGTTGCCGAGATCGACACTATCCTCAAAGATAAAGAAGCTGAGATATTAAAGGTTTAATGGTGGATATTAAACAAATTTATATGGATGCCAATGCTCTTTTAGAGGGGCACTTTAAACTAAGTTCTGGAAATCATTCACAGTTTTATCTTCAATCTGCAAAAGTTCTAGAAGATCCTAAAACAGCAACAACGTTAGCTACCGAGTTAGCTACACAAATTAAAGCAAGTGGTTTAGAGATCGATACAGTTTGTGCTCCTGCTCTTGGTGGACTTATCGCAGGTTATGCTCTAGCACAAGCTTTAGATGTACGCTACATTTTTGCTGAACGCGTGAATGGTGAAATGTCTATCCGTCGTGGTTTTGAAGTAAGTCAAGGTGAAAAAGTACTTATGTGTGAAGATATTATCACAACAGGTGGTTCAGCTATGGAAGCTGCAGCTGTTGTAAAAGAACTTGGCGGTGAGATCGTAGGTGTAGCAGCATTAGCAAACCGTGGTTTTTGTCATAGAGAAAACAGTGATGTCGAAACACAACCAAACTGTAAACTACCTCAAGATATCCCGTTCTTTGCCTTAGCTGATTTTACATTTGAGATGTATTCACCGGATAATTGTCCACTTTGTAAAGATGGTAGTGAAGCCATCAAACCAGGTTCAAGAGGTAACTAAGCTACTGAAGTAGCCTCATTACATTGTACGCAGAAGCATTTGATTGTGCTTGTGCGAAAGCTCCTGTTTGTGTTAAAAGATTTTGTTGTGAGAAGTTCGCACTCTCCAATGCAAAATCTATATCTCTAATCTGCGATTCTGCTGCTGCTTGATTTATCTGTGTAAGTGACACACTATTAAGCGTTGAAGAAAGTCTATTTTGCGATGCTCCTAGTGTTGCTCTAGTATCATTAACTTGTGTCATTGCACTATCTATGCTATCTAGTGCTGTCGCACGTCCTGCATCTGTTGTTACATCAATTGTACCAAGTACAGAAGCCGTATTCATGTCAGGAATCGTAACTGTCTGTGTATTTCCCTGATCCGGACCTGTCTGAAACGTAAAAGATCCGGTACCGTCTAAAAGTTTTTTGTCATTAAAACTTGTATCGTTAGCAATATCATTTGATGATGCTACAAGTTGATCTATCTCTTTTTGTATCGCTTGTCTCTCACTGTCACCCATAACACCGTTTGAGGCTTGCAGAGTAAGTTCTCTTATCCTCGAGAGGTTTTCATTGTAGCCGGCTAGACCACCATCTGCAGTTTGTATCATCCCAATACTGTCATTAATATTCATCATAGCTTGACCTAGTCCACCTACTTGAGCAGACATAGAATCAGCTATTGCTAGTCCTGAAGCATTACTAGCCGCATTAGCAAGTGCACTCCCAGATGCTAGTGCCATCAAAGAACGCTCTAAATTCTTGTTTGCATTGTTCATGTATAGGTTTGCTTTTAACGCCGAAACGTTTGTATTGATTGAAAAACCCATGATATACCCTTTATTTTGGATTACCCTTATTGTTCAATTCTATCATTTCTATAATTAATTGAATTTTAAATTTTTAATTGACAACTTACCATGCGCTCTACCAATACACGTGCAACTTCAACTTTTCCGTCAACTATTGATGTTATGGCCGGAAGATGCGAAAGCTTTGCTTGATCTTGGAGTGAAGTTGCCTTAACAATAACATTTGCATCTTTGGAGTGCTGTAAAACTGCTTCACAAATATTATATTTTTTCTCAGCATTATCTAGTGTAACAATAATTGCAGCTGCTTTTTCTATATGCAAGGCATCTAAAATTGAACTTTTAGAAGCATCTCCCAAGTAAGCATCCCAACCATGATTAAGTGCTTTAATTACATTTTTATTGGAATTATCTATAACAGCAAACTCAACACCCATCTGATCAAGATGCTGTGCTACAAACTTACCAACAACCCCGTATCCGCAAACGATAACATGATTCTCTTTTCCTTTCATTGTTGAGAAATCTGTTTGAACAACTTTATCTTTTACAAAACTATTTACAAACGGACTAATTCTAGAGATAAAAAACGGTGTAATCATCATAGAAAAAATAACTATTAAAACTAAAAACATTGAGAGCTGTTCATCCAATAACCCGCCGTTTGTTGATAACGCAAAAATAACAAAAGAAAACTCACCGACTTGGGAGATAGAAAGTGCCGTTTTTAGTGATTTTGATGTTGTTGAAGAGAGTTTAAGAACACCAAACGTAATTATAGTTTTTAATATAAATACAAGTAAAAATACTAAAACAATAGATGTTACATTTTCAAAGAAAAAACCTAGATCTATTTTCATACCAACCGTTATAAAAAAAGTTCCTAATAAAATATCTTTAAACGGTGCTATATCCGCTTCAACTTTATGGTGGTACTTTGTTTCAGCTATAATCATACCTACAACAAAAGCACCAAGTGAATATGTAAATCCCATCATTGCTGCAAAAAGTGAAGCACCAACTACTATAAAAAGAACACTCCCCATAAACAATTCATCAAGCTCGGAAGATGCCGAGAAGTGAAGTAGCCACGACACAACTCTTTTTCCAACAATAAACAAAAGTCCAACCACAACTACTGCACTTGAAAAGGTATGCCAAAGAATAGTTGCTACGCTCTCATCCCCTTCAGTTGTTAAAAAACCGATTAAGATTAAAATAGGGATAACCGCTATATCTTGAAAAATTAAAATACCTGTTGCTTTTTGTCCGTATGGTCTGTGAATCTCTTTTGAACTCTTTAAATAACTCAAAACTACTGCTGTTGAAGAGAGAGAAAATGCGAGTGCTATCATCAATGAAGATACAGTGTCTAAGCCAAACATATAATGTACAACGGCGTAAAAAATAGCAGAGGTAATACCAACTTGTAAAATACCATTTCCAAATATCTCTTTTCTTAAACTATTCATCTTTGCTAAAGAGATCTCTAATCCAATCGTAAACATTAAAAATACTATTCCAAATTCACCGACCATCTCTAATTCATGTGAATGACTCGCATCTCTTAGATCGAAGGCATACACAATAATAGTTCCGGTTAGAATATATCCGATTATTTGCGATATACCAACCTTTTTTAAGAGTATATTGACAACTATTGATATCCCTAAAGCGATAATAATATAAATAAGTGTATTTTCCATGTAGACACACAACTTTCATAATTTAATAAGTGATTATAGTATATAATCACGCTAATATTAATAAATATGTGGAGATTTTTATATGACTAAGTACATTTTCGTTACCGGTGGGGTTTTGAGTTCTCTTGGAAAGGGGATCACTGCAGCTAGTATTGGTACACTTTTAAAACATGCCGGTAAAAAAGTGGGTATGTTAAAAATAGATCCGTATATTAACGTTGATCCTGGAACTATGTCTCCATTAGAACATGGTGAAGTTTTTGTTACCAAAGATGGAGCAGAAACAGACCTTGACATCGGAAACTACGAAAGATTCTTAGATACATCATATTTAAAAACTTCTAACTTCACTACAGGACAAGTATATTCAAGCGTAATTGAACGTGAACGTGCCGGTGGATATTTAGGACAAACTATTCAAGTTATTCCACATATTGTCGGAGAGATCGTCAGCCGTATAAAAGCAGCCGGTGAAGGGCATGATATTTTAGTAGTTGAGCTTGGTGGAACTGTTGGAGATATTGAAGGACTTCCATTTATGGAGGCTATCCGTCAAATGAAACATGATGAAGAGGTTGCAGGAACATTTTTTATTCATGTAACGCTAATCCCTTACATCAAAGCTGCCGGTGAGTTAAAATCAAAACCGACACAACACTCTGTTCAAGAGTTGCGTCGTATCGGTATTACACCACAAATGATCATAGCACGTAGCGAAAATGCACTTCCTAAAACATTTAAAAAGAAACTTGCTATGAGTTGTGATGTACATGCTGACAGTGTTGTAGAAGCGCTTGATGCTGCGTCAATTTATGATGTGCCAATGAGTTTTTTAAGACAAAACATTTTAAAACCGATCGCAAAAGAGTTAGAACTCGGTGAGTTAGAGCCGGATATGGAAGAGTGGGACAATCTTGTTAAGAAGATCGTTCAGCCTAAAGGAAAGGTTGTTATTGGTTTTGTTGGAAAGTATTTAGCACTTAAAGAATCTTACAAGTCTCTTATTGAAGCACTTATTCATGCTGGAGCACACTTAGACAGCCGCGTTGAAATATGCTGGGTTGATTCTGAAGAGATAGAGGAAAAAGGTGCAGAAACTTTACTTGCAGATTGTGATGGTGTTTTGGTAGCCGGAGGTTTTGGTAGCCGTGGTGTTGAAGGAAAAATTCAAGCGATTGAGTATGCTCGTGTAAACAATGTTCCATATCTTGGTATATGTCTTGGTATGCAATTAACACTTGTTGAATATGCCCGTAATGTTTTAGGTTTAGAGGGTGCAAACTCTGTAGAGTTTGATGAAGAAACATCATACCCTATGATCTACCTCATTGATAATTTCCTTGACCAAAGTGGAGACACACAACTTCGTACACATAAATCACCAATGGGTGGTACACTTCGCCTTGGAGAGTATCCATGTGACACTAAAGACGGTTCACTCATCCAAAAAGCGTATGGAGGAGCAAAAACTATTTATGAGAGACATCGCCATAGATATGAAGCAAACCCTACTTACAGAGCACAACTAGAAGCTGCAGGAATGGTAGTTACAGGTGAATCAAACGGTCTTATTGAGGCTGTCGAAATTCAAGGACATCCTTGGTTTTTAGGTGTACAATTCCATCCGGAATTCACATCTCGTCTTCAAACTCCTAACCCTTCAATTTTAGCGTTTGTTGATGCAGCTCTTAAATCAGAGTAATAGCCCCTTAACAAAACGAGATCTCTACAATCTGCTTGCAAGCAGATTTGAGACAGAGGATAAAAAACTTTCACAAATTCCAGATCCTAGACTACTTTTAAATGCACCAAAAGCTGCAAAAAGAATAGCGAATGCGATACTAACAAACCAAAAAATAGTGTTAGTTGGGGATTATGACGTAGATGGTGTAAGCTCAACAGCCATTGTCGTTGATTTTTTTAGACAAATTCCCTATAAGCTTGAAGCAATTATTCCAAATAGATTTACAGATGGATACGGAGTAAGTCCAAAAATATTAGAGAGAATTGAAGCTGACCTTATTATAACGGTAGACAATGGGATAACAGCGACTGAAGCAGCAGAAATATGTAAAGCTCGCGGGATAGATCTAATCATTACAGATCATCACACCCCTTCGGAAAATTTACCAGATGCTTATGCAATCGTCGATCCGAAACTTCCACAATGTGAATATCCATTTAAAGAGATTTGCGGGGCACAAGTTGCCTGGCTTGTTCTTGCCCTTGTCAAAAAAGAGCTTGATCTGAAAATCGATATGAAACAGTTTTTAGATATTTTAGCTATTGCAATTATTGCAGATGTAATGCCTTTGATCGATATCAACAGAACACTTGTAAAAGAGGGGCTCAAATATATAATGCATTCTCCTCGACCATCTTCAAAAATAATTAGAGACTTTTTGAATAAATCACAAATAAATTCAGAAGATATAGGTTTTGTAATCGCTCCGCGTATAAATTCTGCGGGACGTCTCGAAGACGCTTCTATTGCACTCAATTTTTATACTGCAACTGATACAAACAGTGCTTATCATCACTTTGAACTTCTTGGTAAACTCAATGAACTTAGAAAAGAGACAGAGGCACAAACTACTCAAATCGCTTTTACACAAGTAAATTCAAACGAAGATGTTCTAGTGATCGCAGGTGAAGAGTGGCATGAAGGGGTTGTCGGAATTGTCGCATCTAGACTTGTTGATAAATTTTCAAAACCAGCCATAGTGCTAAGCATCAGCGGTGATGATGCCAAAGGAAGTGCCAGAAGTATAGGTAATGTCGATATTTACGGACTCATCAAAGAAAATGAACACTTGTTAACTAAATTTGGAGGCCATAAAATGGCAGCTGGATTAGGGCTTAAAAGTGATAATATTGAAGCATTTAAAAATGCGGTTAACCAAAGTGCAAAGAAACTTTCAAAAGAAGATTTTTTTCCAAAAGAATCTCTTAACGGGATTCTAGAAACGGATGAAATCGACAATGAGATACTTGATATTTTTGAACACTTTGAACCTTTTGGAGAAGCAAATACACGTCCATCATTTTTATTAAAAGATGCAGAAGTTGTTAGTGTAAAGCTTTTAGGTGCTGATAAATCGCACTCAAAAATTGAGGTTCGCCAATATCCACACCAAAGAAAAACAATTGAACTTATTGCTTTTAAAACTGTTTATGAAGTACCTGATGATCGGAAAATAACTTGTAGCTATACAATTGCAAAAAACGAATTCAATAAAAAAATTTCCCCGCAACTTTTGCTTAAAAAGATTTATTAAGTCTTTAAAATGTATAATCAACCCAAACTAATAGGGTATAACAATATTACATGATGGTCAAAAAAGAGGAATGTTTTCGCTCTCGGGGAAACATAGTTGCATTTGAAATACTAAAAGAAAACAAAGCTATATATGCCTTACAGCATAAAATAATTAAATCTTTTTCTACCTTAACTTGTAAAACATTAAGTAACTTATCTCTTGAATATCTTTCATCCCAAACAACTGCAATCTGTTTTCATAACTCTTTAGATCTTGTTGCTATTGCCAATGGAAAAACGATCTATATAGTTGATACAAGAACAAAAGTGGTTTTACAAACTATAATCAGCTATACGGGAGAAATCACAATTCTGCATTTTGTTCAAGATTCCCCCTATCTTATAACCGGTACAAAAAACGGGCGTGTAGTACAATATAGATATGATGGAAAATCAAGTTTATCACGACTTTGCTCTTTCCCTTTTAATAACCCTATTGGGAAAAAAGTTATAGGAAAAAACTATGTCGGTGCAATTGATTCAAATGAAAAGTATGTAGCATGTAGCGGATATGGTGGAGCGATTACAATTATCAAACTTCATTCGCTAACACATAAACAAACGATCCAGTCCGCCCGAGTTCGAGTAAACACTTTAAAGCTGATCTCTAATGAGCTTTTAATATCTGCTAGTATAGACTCGAATATCTATTTTCATGATCTGAATAAATATAAAGGTACAAAAACAATCAGTAGTCCAATAGGAAATATCTCAAAGATAATTCCAATAAAAGGGAATAGTTATGCGATCTTAGTAGGTGAATCAAACAAGCTTGCTCTTTTAGATATTACACAGAAAAAAGTAGCCTCTAGTGACTTTATAAAGTTTGAAAAAAATGTGAAATTTATTGAGCTTTTAGATAACGATACAGTAATCGCTGTTTTAGAAAACAATGTTGTTGAAAAAATTTCATTGACAACTGTTGAAGACCTAACAAAACTAATAGAGAAAAATTTGTTAGGCGATGCTTTTGTACTTGTTGAAAAAAACCCTATGCTTAAAAATACTCCACAGTACAGGGAGCTTGAAGAACTATATAATAAATTATATAATAAAGCTTTAGATGCATTTCTAAATTCAAATAAGAAAGAAGCTATAGAGCTTTTAAAACAGTTTAAAAAGGTAAAAACTAAGAAAAAAGAGCTCGAACTAATCCTTGATTCTTTTGAACAATATAAGAAGTTTTATACACTCGTTTTAGAGAAAAAATATCATGTTGCGTATGCAATTAGCGATAAATATCCGGCATTAAAACAAACACACCCTTATAACAAAATGGAAGAGGAGTTTAAAAGAGCATTTGCATTTGCACAAAAACAGATAAAAATAGGAAGACCGGATGTTGCAAAAGATGCTCTTTTAGCCTACTCTAGTGTAAGTTCTAAAAAAACAATTATTAAACTTTTACTCAACCAAAACAAAGACTTTTTAATTTTTTTAAAATCCTTACAGGCAAAAAATTACAAAAATATCTCTATTTTGATTAAAAAAGATGAAGCCTTTACACAACTTCCGCACTATCAAGAGCTTCTCAAAGAGATAGAAAACAATCTTCAAGATATAAAAGAAGATATTTATAAATCACAAATAAATGAGGCTATAGAAAAGATCAAACAACTGCAATATCTACCACATATTAAAGAACAACTCAAAGATCTTTATGAACTTGCGAACTATACAAAAATATTTTTACACGGCTACCACAATAATGATTTTCTCTCATGTTACGAAACTATAGATAAATCAAAACTCTTAGATCAGTTCGAACTTAGCGATATGCTTGAGAAACATTGGCATAAATTGATGGATAAGTGTGAAAATCTGGCTCTAAAAGGGGATCTTAAAGGGATAAAAGAGGCTTTGGCGGAACTAATCTCTTTAAAAAGTAGAAGTGCTAAAATAGGGGATATTCTCCGTTTAAGTTTTCACACAAAGATCAAACAACTCTTAGCAAAACGTACTTACACAAAAGCAGAGGCGATCATCTACTCATATATAGATATTTTTGGTTTAGACACAGAGATAAAAGCGCTAATGAAAACATATGAAAAACTCTCCGGTGACAAACTGGCAATTACCGAGAATCAAGATTTTTCTAAAGACAGAAATGCTTGGTTAGATTCAGAGTTTATTGTTGGAGAGTATAAAACTAACTCATAATCTCAAGAATTCTCTTTTAAAAGCGTATAGAGCCTTCTAAACTTCATTGCAGCTTTATAATGCTCTTCTGAGATAATATCGTTCATAACCCGGGATGCAGAGTTTAATATGTGCACAGGAGGATAGATACCGAAATCTGTCATCTCACGAGAGAGTACTATATGCCCATCTAAAATAGATCGGGATTGATCAGCAATAGGATCACTCATATCATCACCTTCGATAAGCACCGTAAAAAAAGCACTAATACTACCCTTACCTACCTCTTTTCCTGCACGCTCCATAAGTTGGGGTAAAAGTGTTAATGATGACGGTGGATACCCTTTAGAGGTTGGTGGCTCACCAAGTGCTAATCCTATCTCGCGCTGGGCCATTGCAAAACGTGTAACAGAGTCCATAATGAAAAGTACATCTTGGTTTTTGTCTTTAAAATACTCTGCGACACTCATCGCTGCGAATGCACCATACTTTCTCATAAGTGGAGAGTCATCACTTGTTGCAACGACAATTACCGTATTTGTAAGATCGCCACCAAGATTTTTTTCTATAAACTCCGGAACTTCACGTCCACGCTCACCAATGAGAGCTACCACCTTGATCGGAGCTTCTGCACCACGGACAATCATCCCCATTAACGTAGATTTTCCTACACCACTTCCGGCAAAAATGCCTAGTTTTTGCCCTTTCCCACAGGTAAGAAGCCCATCAATGCTTTTAACCCCTACTCCAAATACCTCATCGATCATGCCACGTTTCATCGCTTCTATGGGTTGTTTTATGATTGGTGTTAGTTTTGAACTCTCTATAGGTCCTTTTCCATCTATAGGCTGCATAAACGGATCAACTACGCGTCCTAAAAGCGCATCCCCTACCGGAATATTGAGCCCTGTAGAATCTAGAAATACTTTATCACCTGCACGAAATCCTTCTACAAAGCTAAACGGAGTGATATAAAAGTTTACACCATCTATCTCTGTAACCATTCCTACGGTTTCTTGAGCTGTCTCATTTGAGACAATCTTCACCATATCACTAATGCTTACACGCAATCCTTTAGCGATAATAACTGTCGCATTGATTTTTTCAACTTCACCAAACGCTACTGAATAGTTCTTATTGCCAAGTTTAGTTTTTAGTGAAGTTAGAGGCATGTGTTAAAATCTATTCCCTGTCGGAGAGTTTATAAGAGAGAAAAACTCTGCTCTTGTTTTATCATCTTTTTTAAATAAACCTCGAAGTGCCGATGAAGTTGTAGTTGAATTTATTTTTTCAACTCCACGCATCTCCATACACATGTGACGTGCTTGAACTACAACTGCCACCCCTTTAGGTTCGATCGTGTCCATAATAGCATCTGCTATTTGTTCCGTTAATTGTTCTTGAATCTGCATACGGCGTGCAAAAACATTAACTACGCGAGGAATTTTTGAAAGTCCAACAACTTTTCCGTCAGGGATATATGCAACATGTACACGCCCTATGATTGGTAAAAGGTGATGTTCACATGTTGAGTAAAACTCTATATCTTTCACAAGAACCATCTCATCATTACTGCTTGTAAACAATGCCTTAGAGAGAATTGCTTTTGGATCTTCTTTATAACCGCTATAGATAAACTCATACGCTTTTCTAACACGCTTAGGAGTTTCTAGAAGCCCTTCTCTGTTTGGGTCTTCACCTACATGCTCCATCATCATTTTTACTGCATTTTCAAATTGTGTGTTTTTATTTTCTGACAAGATTTTGCCTTTAAAAGTTTTTCGTTATTAGTAGATTAGCAATAAGTGCATAAAAATGCACTTATAAAAGTTTTAATGAATGAAAGTATGTGGGACGATAAGTGGATACTTTTTCATTCTACGATAAATATGTTTGCGAACTGCTTGTCTCATATCTGCTTCAAACGCTTTATGATTACTAGTAAGCCCCGGTTTCATATTGATAAGGAAGTTTTCTAGTACATCCTCAATCTCTTTTGCAAATGCTTTATCACGCTTATCAGCTACGAGTCCAAATGAAGTAACTTTTGGTTTGTTTAACATTTTCCCCTCTTGTTCGCTCACTTCAACAACAAGCATTACTACACCCTCGTTTGCAAGTTTTTGACGATCAACAACAATATCATCTTCGATCTCATGATTATTTTGGTTATCAATATATGTTTTTCCTGTTTTAACAGTTTTTACTTTTCTCATATACTTCGGTGCAACTTCAATTTGCTCACCATCTGTCATAAGTAAAATATTTCTCTCAGGAACACCACATAAGATACCTGTCTCTTTATGTTTCATAACATGGTTAAACTCACCATGTACCGGTAAAAAGAACTTAGGGTTTACGAGACGAAGCATAAGTTTTTGCTCCTCGATCGAAGCATGACCTGAAACGTGAATATCTCTATCCATCGCTACGTTTGCACCACATCTTTGGATGTAGTTCATCATATTTGAAATACTTCCTTCGTTACCAGGAATTGCACGAGAAGATAATACGATTAGATCTGTCGGTTTAATCTTAATATGTCTATGCTCCCCAATACTCATTCTAAATAGTGCCGAATTTGCTTCCCCTTGTGAACCTGTTGTCACAATAAGGACATCTTTATCGTTCATGCGAGAAACCTCTTCCGCATCAACAAAGATATTTTTTGGGAAACGGATATAATCGTATTGCATTGCAATCTCTAGATTTCTCTCCATACTACGTCCAATCACACATACTTTACGACCATATTTTATACCATATTGTATAGCTTGATACACACGATGAATGTTTGAGCTAAATGTTGAAAGAATCACCCTACCCTCAGACTTTGAAAATACACGATCTAATGCCGGTGCTACACTTAACTCTGATGGAGTTGGAATTGGGTTATGTGAATTTGTAGAATCACTTAAAAGACATAAAACCCCTTTATCACCATAATAGGCAAGACGATGCAAGTCAGCAGGATACCCATCAACCGGAGTATGATCTATTTTAAAGTCACCCGTATGGATAATAGTTCCTGCTTCAGTCGTAATAGCCAGTGATGACGAATCAATAATAGAGTGAGTCATATGCATCCACTCGATCTCAAAATCGTTCCCTATTTTATATACCTTACGTTTTTCAATTGGGTTAAAATGTTTTCTACAATCTTTTAAATGGTGCTCGTCAAATTTGTTTCCGATCATTGCAAGTGGAAGTGGCGTACCGTAGATAGGAAACTGCATCTCTTTATAAAGATATGGCATAGCACCTATGTGATCTTCATGAGCGTGAGTAATAATTACACCGACAATTTTATTTTTAATCTCTCTCAGATAAGAAAAATCTGGAATTAAGATATCAACACCATGCATCTCTTCATCAGGAAAACTCATACCTACATCAATTAAGATTGCTTCGTTTTCAGTCTCGAAAACAGCAATATTTCCACCGATTTCACCTAAACCTCCAAGTGGAGTGATACGTACTTTTGCTTTTGAGTTCAAGTCAAGTTTATAATGTGGATTTAATCTTTGTTTATGAGATTCTTGGTTCTTTGTAACAAATGATTTAAGGTTTTCATCTACAACTGTAGCCTGTTTACGCCCTCTCGAGCCACCTCTGTTTCTATTTTTGTTATTATTGTTTGATGAAGGTTTTGTATTTTTTTCATCACCTGTTTTGTTAGAAGTATTCGGTCTACGATTATTATTTCTTCTATTATTTGGTTTACGGTCCGTCTGAGGTTTTTGTTGTACCTCTGTTGTCTCTTCTGCCATCCAAACTCCTTGTATTTATATTATTTTTTTATAGAGTTGGTGATAGTCCTTAGTTGAAACTTGATGAGGGCGAATAGTCGATAAAAGCTCTAATTCATTAAAAGCTTCTTGGAGTTTTTGTTTATCGTATTTCGAAGAGAGATTTTTCATCAGTGTTTTTCGAGGCTGTGTGAATGCAACTCTCAAATATGCCTCAAAAGCACTGTCTGATCTATCTTTTTGCTTCTCTATAAGAAAAACTGCAGAGTCGACTTTTGGCTGTGGATCAAAAGCTGTCGGTGGAACTTTGACTACTATTTTAGCCTTTCCAACACTTTGAGTAATGACCCCCAAAGAACCAAAAACTTTTTCACCCTCATTTGCACAAAACTTCTCTGCAACTTCAAGCTGTACCATTACGAGTATATTTTTACACATCGGATCTGCAAGGGCTTTTAAGATGATATTTGTCGCAATATAATAGGGCAAATTTGCCACTAAATCATACGGCTCATCAATAAGCTCACTCTGCCAAGCTTCTAAAACATCTCCACAATTAATATGGAGTCGCTTGGTATTGATCTCTTCTCGAAATTTACTCTGTAACAATTCACATAAATCGGTATCTACCTCAAAAGCTTCTACACTTTTGACATCAACTAAAAACTTAGTTAAATCACCTAAGCCAGGCCCAATTTCAACAACTTTATTGTCACTTTTGGGCATCGCTTTGACGATTTTTCTTAAAACTTCTTGGTCTTGTAAGAAATTTTGTCCAAATTTCTTTTTAGCCACAACATTATGGTTATTCATGGTTAGGAGTTTATAACATTATTCCTTATATGAAGGTAATAATATCATAAAATTACCTATTTTAAACTAATTGTTCTATTTTAGATTCTGGAATTGCTATTAAACGGCGTTCTAGCCTATTTATCTCATCAAGTAGTTTTGTTGAGATATCTTCCATCTCGTGATAGTATGTATCGGCAAGCTCATGTTCTGTAGTACTAATATCTTTTCTTTTAAATCCAAAAAGTTTTGCAAAAAAACCTGCTTGCTTCTCTTTAGAAAAATATATATTGAAAATTTTAAGGTACTGATCATGAAGATCAAAGTGAAGCTTTTCGATACCTTGCATACACTCTAAAGGATTATTTGATAAACCATTCAACATCTGCCCATCACTATAAAACCACTTTCCAAACTTACATTCTGTAGAATCGACAGGTATAGCATCTTGTTCTATATCTACACCGTTAATAAGCAGTTTCGCTTTTTGTACCCATTTAATATGTGCAGATTTTGCAGCTCTTAAATGCTCTAATACCTCTTCTTTTTTCATTTTATTGTCCTGTGAGAATATAATTCTGTCATTAGTAAATATTATATTAGTATTATAATTAAAATTTTCTAAAAATTATTACAAATATCACAATTTCAGAGATGTTAAAAAATATTATTTGATTTTATCACATGTTTCACGTGAAACACGTTAAGAAAACGACAATTTCTTGTCGTTTTTAGTGTTTGAACCACAGACCATGTTCGAAGGACGGGCAAGGACTCACGTGAACTAAAGAAACCTTGCTCTAAGAATATGTAAACACCATAAAAGATATAATATCAATATGAATTATTTTGCTAAAAGAATTATCCCTTGTCTGGATGTAAAAGATGGTCGTGTTGTTAAAGGTGTCAACTTTGTTGGCTTGAAAGATGCAGGGGATCCTGTTGAAGTTGCAAGAAGATATAATGAAGAAGGTGCTGATGAGATCACATTTTTAGATATAACAGCTTCATCAGACAACCGAGATACTATAGTAGATATAGTTGCACAAGTGGCACGAGAAATTTTCATACCGCTAACCGTTGGTGGTGGAATCCGTAAACTAGATGATATTTATAAACTTTTAAATGTCGGTTGTGACAAGGTAAGTGTAAACTCAGCTGCAATCAAACGCCCTGAACTTATAGATGAAGGTGCAAAAAGATTTGGAAGCCAGTGTATAGTTACTGCAATAGATGTGAAGAAAACAGGAAATAAGTACCACGTTTTTTTAAACGGAGGTAGAGTAGACACAGGGATAGATGCCATAGAGTGGGCAAAAGAAGCAGTCGATAGAGGAAGTGGAGAGATACTTTTGACCTCTATGGATACAGACGGTACAAAAGCAGGATTTGAGCTAGAGATCACAAAAAAGATCTCAGAAGCTGTAAACGTACCAGTTATCGCAAGTGGTGGCGCAGGGACAATGGAACATATAAAAGATGCCTTTAATATCGGTGCAGATGCTGCATTGGCAGCTAGCATTTTCCATTATAAAGAGATCGATATAATGGAACTAAAACACTATTTGCATGAGAACAACATTCCAGTAAGGTTGTAATAATGGAAAATATTAAAGAGACACTTTTAAAAGCGTATCAATTTCGTCATGCTTGTAAGCTCTTCAAT
>JARRNV010000002.1:0-12495 GCA_037384685.1 Sulfurimonas sp. | reverse complement strand
AAAGCATCTCATCTGTGATCTCAAATCCAAGTGCATTAGCGACAACAAAACAGTTTCGCTTTACGACATTTTCCTCGTAAGCGATATGTGAAGTTGTTTTATAGAGTAAACTAGCTAATGATTCTCTTGTTGAACTACTGTCAAAACCATGTGTGTTTTTAGAGATAAGACGTGCAACTACAGCCGATTTTATAAGACCCTGCATATCAATGACCAGATTGTATTCACCTAAATGTCGAAGTTCAGAGATCTGTTTTTTTAGCAGCGTAAAATTTTTCTCTTTTTTTATTTTTTTAATATTTACAGAGTAAAGATTTGTAATTTCATTATTATGTTTTAAAACGGAACTAAATACCTCTTCTGTAATCCAGTCAATTTGTACAGCCGGGTAGAATTTTTTTATAAATTGAAGTACTACGGCACTGTTGACAATATCTCCAAGAGCTGACAAACGCACGATCGCAATTTTTTTAATTTCTTTGTTCATTGATGTAATTATAGCTAACTAATTGGTTTGTAATTATCAATTTGATATAATCAGGCTATTATTTTAAGGAGCAAAACTTAATGGTACCTATAGATATTCAAAGGTTTTCGGAAAGTCGTACAAAAGCAAGAGCATACTTTTGTTATCTTCTTTCAAAAAATATTCCAAATAGACTCCCGTCAATTACCCAAGAGATGATTGTTCCAAGACTGTTAAAAATAAAAGCAGATCTAGAAAAATGTGAAGCTGTTTATCTTTTAGATTCTAAAGGTGTTCAAGTTTCCCCTTCATATACAGAAAATAAAACGATAGACGATGATATAGGAAAAATTCGTGCGCATCGTGCTTATTATTACCGTGCAGTTAGAGAGGAAAGATGCACTATTACCGATCCGTATCCTTCGTTGATAACTAGTGATCTAACTGTAACTGCTTCAGCTCCGATTTTTTGTGAAAATGGAAACTTAAAATATGTTGCATGTATAGATATGCCGCTTGGTGAAGTATTAAATCTTGCGCAACTTACAAAATTCGATACTGGTTTTAGTAACTTTTTTAAATACGCATATGCCGTATTTGCTTTTGCACTGATGGCTGTTGCTATTTTACTTTTTGCAAAAGGGATTCAAAGCTTTTTTGTACATGAGATAACACCTTCAACTTTTGATATTAAAAATGTATTTGAAGCGACAATTTTACTCACCTTGTCCTTGGCCATATTTGATCTCTCAAAAACTTTGATCGAAGAGGAGATGTTAGGTCGGCACAAAGAGCATAATATCTCCGGTCCGCATAAAACAATGGTACGGTTTTTAGGTTCGATTATCATTGCACTCTCAATTGAAGCATTGATGTTGGTATTTAAATTCGCAATTACCGATCCCGATAAGTTGCAATATGCAATGTTTATTGTTGGTGGGGTTGGATTTTTACTTATAAGTTTGGCAGTATATATAAAATTTACAAAACTAAAAATAGAAGAGTAGAGGTTTTATGATAGCAATAGTTGATTATAACATGGGAAATTTGGCAAGTGTGCAAAATGCATTTGCCACTTTAGGAAAAGAGACCGTCATAGAAAGCGATCCTGCAAAATTTAAAAATTATGACAAATTAATTTTACCGGGTGTAGGCGCTTTTGGAGATGCAATGGAGCATCTTCGTGAGCGTAATATGATCGAAGCTATTAAAGAGTTCGCAGCAAGTGGAAAACCGATGCTCGGTATTTGTCTTGGGATGCAGCTTTTGTTTGAGAGTAGTGAAGAGTTTGGAGCACATGAGGGGTTGGGACTGATCAAAGGGAAGGTGACCCGTTTTGATGAGTCAAAGTTTGAAGAGAAACTCAAGGTTCCACATATGGGTTGGAACAGAATGTTTACAAAAAAACATCCATTATTTAAGGGTTTAGATGATATGCACTATTTATATTTTGTACACACGTTTCATGTAAACTGTGATGATGAAAATGACATAATTGGACGAACAAACTATGGTTATGAATTTACGTCGGCAGTGGCGCACAACAATATCATGGGGATACAACCACACCCTGAAAAAAGTCATACTAACGGCTTAAAAATACTAGAAAATTTTATCAATTTATAATAAAACAAAGGAACAAATTTAACAATGACTTTATACCCGGCAATTGACTTAAAAGATGGACAGGCAGTAAGACTGACAAAAGGGCTGATGGAGAGTGCAAAAGTATACTCAAACGAGCCTTGGGAGTTAGTAAAAAGATTTGAAGAGATGGGTGCTGAGTGGGTGCATTTAGTTGATCTAAACGGTGCTTTTGCAGGTGAACCGAAAAACTTAGAGCAGATCAAAAAAATTCGTGCAAATTGTAATGTAAAATTGGAGCTTGGCGGGGGTATTCGTGATGAAGCTACGATCCAAAATATGCTTGAAATTGGAATTGATAGAATTATTTTAGGTTCAATTGCAGTAAAAGATCCTCAGTTTGTTAAAGATATGGCGGCAAAATACCCAGTAGCAGTTGGAATCGATGCAATTGACGGATATGTGGCAGTTGAAGGCTGGGGTGAAGTTTCATCCATGAAAGCAACAGACTTAGCACGAGAATTTGCGAATGCAGGTGTCGAAGCAATTATATGTACAGATGTCGGTAAAGATGGAACACTTAGTGGTGTAAATGTAGAGTTTACATTAGATATTGCACGTGCTAGCGGAGTGAGTACAATTGCTAGTGGCGGTGTTAAAGATGAGATGGATATTACAGCACTAATTGAGACAAAAGAGGTTGATGGAGTAATCATAGGAAAAGCTTTCTATGAGGGAACTCTAGACCTTGCTAAAATGTTTAAGTTGCTCAATTAATGGTAAAACAATAAAAATTTAGATATTATTATAAAAATAAATTTGCAAATTTTATAAAAAAAGGATTTCGCTTGAAATTACTTGTTGTTGATGACAGCTCTACTATGCGTCGTATTATTAAAAATACATTGGCTCGTTTAGGTTACAAGGATGTACTAGAAGGTGCTGACGGTGTTGAAGGTTGGGAGCAAATGGATTCAAACCCAGATATTGAAATGTTAATTACCGACTGGAATATGCCGGAGATGAATGGTTTAGAACTTGTTAAAAAAGTTCGTGCTGATGAGCGTTTTAAAGACCTTCCGATTATTATGGTAACGACTGAAGGTGGAAAAGCAGAAGTAATTACTGCACTTAAAGCAGGTGTAAATAACTATATTGTAAAACCTTTTACGCCTCAAGTTTTAAAAGAGAAACTTGGTGCTGTTATGGGTGTTGCCGAATAGATGCAAGAACACTATTACGAACTTATTGTAAAAGTTTCTTCTCACCACTCACTTTTTTCAGACTTTTTATCAGATACTTTACCTGTTGGATTTGAAGAGACAGAGGATGGCTTTGTAATCAGAAGTGAAGATGATTTAGAAACTATAGCTTGGGGCTTGGAACAGTTTCGTGAAGCACTCCAAAAAGCTTTAAATGTAACTATTGAACTTGAAACAAAACAAAGCAAACTTCAAAACAGTGATTGGGTACAACTTTATAAAGAGAGTATTGAACCGCTTACTATAGAAAAATTTTATATCCATCCCACATGGAGTGAAGATAATCCCGAGTATTTTAACATTGTTATTGATCCAGCGTTAGCTTTTGGAACTGGACATCACCCAACAACAGCATCTGTACTTCAGGCGATCTCAAAGTATGTTAAAGAGGGTGATGAAGTTTTGGATGTTGGTTGTGGAAGTGGAATTCTTTCACTCGCATCGATGAAATTAGGCGCTACAGTTGATGCATGTGATACCGATGAAGAGTCTATAAAGAACTCTTTAGAAAATGCAGAGCTAAACTCTTTAAAATTTGAAAAAATATGGGAAGGTTCTTGTAGCAATTTGGAGAAGCAATATGATGTAGTTGTAGCTAATATCGTTGCAGACGTTTTAATATTTTTAGCAAATGATTTGAAAAAAGCTTTAAAAGATAATGGTATATTGATCTTATCAGGTATTTTAGATAAGTATGAAGATAAAGTTTTAAAATCGTATTCTGATTGTGATATAGTAGAGAAAATATACCAAGATGAATGGGTAAGTTTATTAGTAAAAAAGAGATAAATTATGGCAGAAAAAAATAATAATAAAAATAACAATAATAATAATTTTTTTAATCAAAATCCTTTGATCACGTTTGCAATTTTTTCAGTTGCAGTGATTTTGATTTTTAAAATGGTAATTGGAGAAGGTAACGGTACCGGTTCAGCAATAAGTGCTGGCACGAAAGTGAAACAAGTAAGTTATTCTGAATTAAAATCATTAGTTCAAGATAAACAACTAGCTAGTGTTGAAATCGGACAAAGCTACATTCGTGCAAAGTCTACAGACGGTGCTACACTCTATACAACTAGAGTTATCCCTGAAGACAGAGGACTTGTTGAGCTATTAGACAAAAACAAGATTGAGTATACAGGGTTTAGTGAGTCTAATTGGTTTACAGAGATGTTTGGTTGGTTATTTCCGTTTTTACTTATTTTAGGTATTTGGATGTTTTTTGCATCACGTATGCAAAAATCTATGGGTGGCGGCATGCTTGGCATGGGTGCAAACAAAAAGATGGTGAACTCTGAAAAACCAAAAACAAAATTTGATGATGTAGCAGGTGTTCAAGAAGCAAAAGAGGAAGTACAAGAGATTGTAGACTTTTTAAAATATCCCGGTCGTTATGTTGAGATAGGTGCAAAAATTCCAAAAGGGGTATTGCTTGTAGGTAGCCCAGGTACAGGTAAAACACTTTTAGCAAAAGCAGTTGCCGGTGAAGCAGAAGTACCGTTTTTCTCAGTAAGTGGTTCAAGCTTTATAGAGATGTTTGTGGGTGTCGGTGCGGCTCGTGTACGTGATCTATTTGAGCAAGCAAAAAAAGATGCACCTTCAATTATTTTCATTGATGAGATTGATGCTATCGGTAAAAGTCGTGCAGCCGGTGGTGTAATGGGTGGAAACGATGAACGTGAGCAAACATTAAATCAATTACTTGCAGAGATGGATGGTTTTGGAACAGATACACCTGTAATTATTTTAGCTGCAACTAACAGACCGGAGATACTTGATCAAGCACTTCTTCGTCCAGGACGTTTTGATAGACAAGTGTTAGTTGATAAACCGGACTTTGAAGGTCGTGTACAGATTTTAAAAGTGCATGTTAAAGATGTCAAGATGGATAAAGATGTAGACCTTGAAGAGGTTGCTCGTTTAACTGCAGGATTAGCTGGTGCAGATCTAGCAAATGTTGTAAACGAAGCGGCTCTTTTAGCAGGGCGTAAAAGTCAAAAAACTGTGAAACAACAAGATCTTTTTGAATCAGTAGAGAGAGCGTTAGCAGGTCTTGCAAAAAAATCACGCCGTATAAATCCTAAAGAGAAAAAAATAGTAGCATACCATGAGAGTGGTCATGCACTATTAGCTGAAACAACAGATGGTGCTAAAAAAGTATCTAAAGTTTCTATAGTTCCTCGTGGACTTGCAGCACTCGGTTATACACTAAACAAACCTGAAGAAGATAAGTTTATGATGCAGCGTCACGAACTTTGGGCTGAAGTAGATGTTCTTCTTGGTGGACGCGCAGCTGAAGAGGTTTTCTTAGGTGAAATTTCAACGGGTGCAGGAAACGATTTAGAACGTGCTACAGATATTATTAAATCTATGGTACAGACATACGGGATGACAGATATTGCCGGACTTATGGTATTGGAGAAATCTCGTCAATCATTCTTAGGTCAAACAGGTGGTAATGTAAGAGAATATAGTGATAAAATGGCTGAAGATATGGATGGTTTTATTAAAGCTTCTTTAGAAACACACTATCAGGCTGTAAAAGATCGTTTAGAAGAGTATCGTGAAGCGATCGAAGATATGGTGGCACTTCTTTATAAGAAAGAGAATATCACGGGTGAGGATGTTCGTAAAATAATTTCTGAGTTTGAAGAGAAAAATGGAATTGAATCAAAACTTGTAGAAGAGATTGAAGGGATCGAAGAAGAACTTAAAGAAGATGCTTCTATGAGTGAAAAAGAGCAGAAAGATGATGAACAATAACCTTTTTATAGTAGCAAAATACGGTTCTAGTTATGTAGCTTACTCAGCACTTGCTTTTGTTGTATTTTATATTTTTGGCTTTGAGTTTTTAGCAACTGTAGCTTTTTTTGTAATACTTTATTTCGTAGCGATTTTTAGAAATCCTGAAAGAGAATTACAAGTTTTTGAAAGCAGCAGTATTATCGCTCCGTGTGATGGTGTTGTAAGTTCTATAGAAGAGCTTGAAGATGATGAATACCGTTATAAAATCGAGATCGAGGGATCTATAACAGATGTAGGGATACTACGCAGTCCAGTTAATGGAAAAGTTGCAAATGCTGTATTAACAAAAGGAACAAAGCTTTCTAAGAGATCAAAACTTTTTAATGAACTCAATGAGGCTTTGAGTATAGAGTTTATAGATGAAAAGCAAAACAGTATCAAAGTTGTGCATAGATCAAAACAATCTTTTGTGCCGATTTTTTCGGATCTAAAAGAATCTCAAGAGATTATTAAGTCTATAAGATACGGTTTTGCAACAAACTGTGTAACTACTATCTATCTTAAAAACAATGTTAGGCTGAACGTTCAATTAGCTCAGCAAGTAAGAGCAGCAGAAAGTTTAATAGCTAACTTCTCTTAAGAAGTGGTTTGTATTTTTAATGTTGCTTCTCAAATAGCAGCTTTTGTTCATCTATCTTAAAGTTAAAATAATTCGATCGAAAGTTATTGGAATTAATGTGTGCTAGTTGAATAATTGCAGCCTCATAATTTTTTGCTTCTAAATAAAGTAATCCCAATGCAAATCTACTCTCATAAAAAGATTTATTTTTGAATTTTGAAAGCTCTAAGAGGGCAATGGCATTTTCATTATGTCCTGCAGCAGTAGAAGCCACAGCACCTAGATAAAGTGTGTAAGCATCTGTAATACCTCTTTCATCAATGAGATGATTGTAAAGCGTATATGCTTCTTCAAATTGCTTGTCAAAAAGCGAAGCAAGAGCAAGTGTATTTTCAATCTCTTGAGTATAGCTGTCAGATGTTTCTAGTTTATCTTTGAGTTGTTTTCTTAGGTAGTATAATTTTCCGGTTATAAGGTTGATCTGAATGTAAAGATAGCGTGTAATATAAGGGCCGTAATAGAGATCGTTAAAAGTGAAACTTTGCTTTTTAAGATAACTAATAATCTTTTGTGCATATTTTGCATCATTATATTTGTAAAAGTGTGTATCCATATACATTATGTGAGGTAAAATATCATTAGGTAATAAAGAAACTAATTCCGAAGTGGCATTGTTAGCAACATCATAGTTACCGATTTCCATCCCTATGATTGCATTTAGAACTAAATAAAGAGGTCTTTTTTTATCACTCACATGTAACCAGTCTGCTGCTAACATATAATTGTTTTCCGAGATCGCTAAGAGTGTTTTGTAGAGTTCTTTCTCTTCACTATCGTCCTCTAAATGAATAGAGTCTTTTAAAATGGAGCGAAGTTTTTCATATTTTTCGTTTGTAAGTTGTGCCGTATACACTGCATAGATACCGGCTAAATAGTTTTTTGAATCTAAATAATATGAACGTAAAAAGTGTTCATGCGCTTTATTTATATTTCCAAGTTGCACATATGTTAAAGCAAGATTGTATTGTAAAATAGAGTGCTTAGGTTGAATAGATACTAGTTTTTGAAAATCTTCGTTTGCTTCTCTTAAGTGTAGATTGAGCGCTTTTTTTATAGCTATAGTCATCCCTTTATTGACATTTGATGATGATGAGCTTTTTTTGAGATAGTCTTGTGCTGATTGGATATTATCTATAAAGGCGTTGGCATTCCCTTTTCTAATGTAACTGATTGTTTGATCGGCATTGAACATTTTGTATGGTGAATAGTAAAAGATTTTTTGGTACGAACTGTTTTTGGATTGAACTATAACATCTCTATATTTTTTCTGAGCTTTTTTCGGTTCAAAAAGAGAATCGTTTAGCTTAACTTTTACAGGATAAGGTTTTGCAATTTGATCCGGATATGTATCAAGTACTTTTTTAAATTCACTTGTTGATTTTTGTACTTGTCCTGCTTTGAGTAATGTAAATGCCATTGCTAATCTTGATTGAAATTCATACTTTCCTTCCAAGAGCGATTTTTCAAAATGCTTTATGGCAAGTGTAACATCGCCGACACGGGCATAAAGTAATCCTAATGAAAAATCGTTGGCTTGATCTTCGGCGTTTAATTCAAGCGCATCTATAGCATCGTAATTATTTTCATAGAGTGCATTAATTCTTGCTTTTAAATTGTTTTGTACAAACGGATATGATTTTGATGTTGCATTGTTTAAAGCATTTAATGCCGATAAATAGTTGTGTTTGTAGTAATTAATAAGAGCATAGTAGTAAGAGTATAGAGGTGAATCTATTTCATAAGGGAGATACGCGTATGCTAAGTCTATATAATATTTGAAACTTTCCTGATCTTTTAAATAGAGTGAACAAACTGCTGCATTTATAGCACTTACACATCTTTTTTCATCATTTTCGATCGCTTTTTGAAATGTATTGAGTGCTTGTTTGTACTGATTGTCTTTAAGTTGAGCAACTCCTAGATTGTACATAGAGATAGCTTGAGAATATTGTGCTATTTTTTGGTAAAGTGAAAGTGCTTTTTCTTTGTCGCCGTTAGAGTAAAGATAGTTTGCTTTTGCAATCATTTTTTCCAGTTTACTAGGTTCTACTTGAACCTCTTGAGGTGTTGCAAGTTTATCTTCTAAAATTGCATCATTTGCCAATGGCATCATTTTTTCATTTGAAGAACCGGAAAAAAGGAGGATGACAACAATTAAAAGTACAAGAACAAGAGCGATAAGACCAAAAATGAGTAACTTTTTCTTTGAGTCGCCTTCATCTTCTTCATTTTCAGAGCTCTCTACACCATGTGCATTATTGACAGCATCAACATCTTCAATAATTATGATCTCTTCTTCTAATTCGTTTGCCATAGGTACCTAGTTTTTTAAATTATACCATACAAGCAATTTTGATACCAAAGATGAGTGTTACTCTCGCTCTTCCAGCCAACTTTCAACTTCCTCAACAAGAAAACCGTCGACACCATCTAATACATGGTTCGCATTAGGAAAAGGGTGTTGTGTATAGTTTTTGCTTTGAAGACTAGAACGTGTTGCTGCATATTTTTTATCGTCTTCATTTCCATCTCCCCAAAGGTCTAGTACAGGGATTTTTATATTTTTCATATTGTCGTTACATGAGATGAGTTTACTCTCATTACCTCTACACCCAACAGCTATGTAGCCTGCGATCTTACTTTTAGGATGAGAAACTAAATAAGCGCTTGTCATTCCTGCACCTAAAGAGTGCCCGATAAGGTATATCTTTTTTACACCTTTTGTATGTAAAAAGTTAATTGCTTGATCGATCATAGTATTTACACTGGGCTGCTCTTGTTCAAAATCTTTGTAGTTTTCATGAGTAATAGGCATCTGAAGAGAAAGTGTGTGATATTCTAGATCTTCATAGAGTGCATGTCGTAAAGGCTTTACCACTTTAAAATCGGGACCTTTCCCTTTTCCATGTGCAAGAATAACTCCTATATCACTATTCCCTTGAAGATAGAGTGCATCTTTTGGAAGCTCAACGGCCAAAAGTTGCAGGGAAAATATTAGAAGTGTTAAAACAAGTTTCATCTCGACTCCTATAAATTTAGATATATAAGTATATGTTTAAAGTGTAAAATTAAAGTAAAAAAATGTTTAAGAAGAGTTACTTAAGCAGTTAGTTGTATCTGCTTAAGTAAGAAAGGAGTTTAGAGATACGCTTCTAAAGCTGTAGGGATTGTGATCGATCCATCTTCGTTTTGGAAGTTTTTCATGATTGCAACCATAGTTCTTCCAACTGCAAGAGATGAGCCGTTAAGGGTATGCACGAACTCATTCTTTTTCCCGTTTTTATATCTGATTTTTGCACATCTTGCTTGGAAATCTTTTATATTTGAGATCTGATTGTAAATTTTTGTATATGAGATACTGAGTATCTTAATAGTGTTTTTATTTTTATAAACTTATAATGTATTACGATATTTATAATTGTTATTCATAGTAAAAGGTCGACTAAAATGTATATTCAAGTAGTGACAGTCTTTTTTATTTTTTTAAATACTCTTCATGCAAATGAACAATCTCCAGCAACTTCTTATGGGCAAATAGTTATATATGTTATTTTGTTTTTAGTCTTTGTAGCAACAGCCTACTATATCCTTACTACATTTAAAAAGCTAAATGAACGCAATAAAGTGTTAGAAAAACAAGCACTAGATCTGCATTACTACAAGCAAAGACTTGACCTGGCGTTGAAAATAGGCAACCTTGGTACATGGGATACCGATTTTCTTAACAATAAGACCACTATCAATGCGGAGTGGCTCAAAGTTTCAGGATTTGATGACAATCAAGTACGCGTGATAGAAAAAGAAGATTGGGTAAGTACCATTCATCCAGATGATGTGCAAAGAGTGCTTAAACATGGATCTGATTATAAAAATGGCTTGATTAAAGAGTACAGCATAGAGTATAGAAGTATCACCAAAAATCGTAAAGTTATCTGGCTCTCTAGTACAGGTGCCATAGTGCAAAGAGATGAGAACAATAAAGTAACACGAATGATCGGTGTGGTACGTGATATCACCAAAGAGAAGATCTACCAACAGCAGCTCAAACTCGCCAAAACACAGGCTGAGGAAATGGCAAAAATGAAATCAGACTTTTTGGCAAATATGTCGCATGAGATCAGAACTCCATTAAATGCAATCATAGGCTTTATCGATGTGCTTAGAGAGGAGGAAACAGATAAGGTCAAAAGCGAATATCTGGATATTGTTAACAGCTCAAGTAAGAGTCTGGTAAATATTATCAATGATATACTCGACTTCAGTAAGATCGAGAGTGGCAAGTTGGGTATTGAGCATATCGACTTTGAAAGCCACAAAGAGTTCAATATCACCAAAGAGCTTTTCAAGGCCAAAGCAGATGAGAAACATATAGATCTTCAAGTCATCTACAAAGATGTGCCGCAATACCTCAAAAGTGATATCTTGAGAATTAAACAAATCGTGAACAATTTGTTAAGCAATGCCTTAAAATTCACACCTGATGGGGGAACCATAACCCTCTCTGTCGTTTACAAAGAGCAAAAACTCTTAGTTGCAGTTAAGGATTCAGGTGTGGGAATTAATAAAGATAAACTTGCGACTATTTTTGAAGCCTTTTCGCAAGAGGATCTCTCCACAGCAAGAAAATATGGTGGTACAGGTCTTGGACTCTCTATAAGTTCGCGTCTTGCACAGCTTTTAGGTGGAGAGCTTAAGGTAAAAAGTGAACTAGGGGTTGGGAGTATCTTTTATTTTGAAATACCAGTTACCATTGGAAATGCTGTTGCTATAGAGGAGCAAAACGATGCTGATTTAGAGAATCTTGAGGGGAAAAAGATTCTCTTAGTTGAGGATGCTGAAGCAAACCAGAAAGTGATGAAAGTTCTTTTAGAAAAGAAAAAAATGAAAGTCTACATAGCAAATGATGGTTTAGAGGGTTATAAAATGTATACATCTTCAAAATATGATTGTATTTTAATGGATGAGAGTATGCCAAACATGAGTGGTCCTGAAGCGACACAGGAGATTCTCAAATATGAAAAAGAGAATAAACTACTACACACCCCAATCATAGCACTTACAGGAAATACAGCTGAGGGGGATAGAGAGAGACTTTTAGCTCTGGGAATGGATGAGTATTTAAACAAACCTATAGATAAGAAAAAATTGTATCAAACTATATCTTCACTGCTGTCTTGATGTGTCACGTTAAACTAGATCCCCATGTAAGGTTTTAAAACTTCGGGGATCTCTATGCTTCCATCTTCATTTTGGAAGTTTTCCATGATTGCAACCATAGTTCTACCAACTGCTAACGATGAACCGTTAAGGGTATGCACGAACTCATTCTTTTTCCCGTTTTTATATCTGATTTTTGCACGTCTTGCTTGGAAATCTCTTGTATTAGATACTGATGAGATCTCTCTATATGTATTTTGTCCTGGAAGCCAAACTTCAATGTCTGTAGTCTTAGCAGCTCCAAAACCAAGATCACCCGTACAAAGTGTCACAAGTCTATGTGGCAATTCAAGAGCTGTTAAGATCTCAGAAGCAGTTTCCACCATATCGTCAAATATTGTGTCACTATCCTCAGGTTTTGTAATTGAAACAAGCTCTACCTTATGGAATTGATGTTGACGAATAATTCCACATGTATCACGTCCTGCAGCTCCGGCTTCTTTTCTAAAACAAGATGTGTAACCAGTCATTTTGATTGGAAGTTGATCTTCATTTAAGATCTCATCTTGATAAAGGTTTGTTAGTGGAACTTCAGCAGTAGG
>JARRNV010000001.1:0-21073 GCA_037384685.1 Sulfurimonas sp. | reverse complement strand
CGACACCTGAACATTATTTTAACTCTGTAGTAAACGGGCACGAAGATTTTGGCTACGAAGTACTTTATTTTTTTAAAAATCAATTAGTCGGTGTTGATCTGATCGATATACTGGCAGATGGAATATCCTCCATCTATTTTTACTACGATCCCGATTTCTCAAAATATTCACCTGGAAGATTATCATTGTATAAACAGATAGAGTTTGCAAAACAGTATGACAAAAAATGGATATACCTAGGATACTATGTAGAAGGATGTCCCTCACTAGAGTATAAAGCAGAGTATAAACCATACGTAACTTTAAAGGGTAGACCAAGTGAGTATGAAGAGTTTCACTGGCATTAAAGAGTTACTATCTCGTTTTTAAAAGTTCCTCTTTTTGCTCTTTTCGAAGTTGTTCTTTTTTCAATTCTAACTCTTTTTGCAGTTTACTCTCTAGAGCTTCTTGTTCTTGTTTATCTTTTTCTCTGATTTGCTTAATTCTTTCTAATTCACGCTCTTTTTTTGTTTTTCTGTTTTTTAACTCTGCCTCTTTTTTTGCTTTAAGTGCAGCATCTTCATCTAACATCGTCTGAATAGGTCCACTTGCATTAATATCATCTTTATGCATATAATAATAATCTATAATCTCTTGCTTATTCTCTTTAACATTAACAAGACCGCTATTTACCATTTGTGAAAAAAGCTCAGAGTTTTCATAGCGTATTGATGAATTATAAAATTTGTTTACCGTTCTTACAAAAAAGTCATTATCTTTTGAAAGATTTCTCAAACTTTCCAAATACTCTTTTTTATCTATAGCTGAATCTCCGGATTCTATCTGAAAACCTTTTTCTTTAGCATCTCTAACTTCTGCAACATATTGTTGGATTTTTTGTTTATATACACTAAATTGTTTTATATTTTGGAGTTTTTCAATACTATCGACATTGTTATAAATCACATCACCTAACATTGCATATACATTTGGATTTTTTGCAACTAATAATACACTTAACAAAGATAAAAGAAGTATTTTTTTCATAAAAAGCCTATACGATTTTTTGTTATTATAGCAGATTTTTAGTTTATAAAGTAAGGAAAGAAGATACCTCCAAAAAGGAGGTATTAGTGTAAGTGGATAATTTAGATTATCCGTTACGTTTTTTAATGATCTCTTCAGATACGTTTCTTGGAACTTCTTCGTAGTGATCGAATTCCATAGCGTATGTAGCACGACCTTGAGTATTTGAACGTAAGTCTGTTGAGTAACCGAACATCTCAGAAAGTGGAACGAATGCATCAACGATTTTGTTACCGCTTCTGTCACCCATAGAGTTAACCTGACCACGACGACGGTTAAGGTCACCGATAACGTCACCCATATACTCTTCAGGTACTTCAACTTCAACTTTCATCAATGGCTCTAGAATCGCTGGACTTGCTTCACGTGCAGCTTCTTTGAAACCGATAGAAGCAGCGATTTTGAATGACATCTCATTCGAGTCAACTTCGTGGTAAGAACCATCATAAAGTGTAACTTCAACGTCTTCAATTGGGAAACCTGCAAGTACACCGTTTTTCATAGACTCTTCCATACCTTTTTCAATAGCAGGAACGTACTCTTTAGGGATAACACCACCTTTGATTTCGTTGTTAAATACAAGTCCACTTCCAGCTTCACCTGGCTTAAGCTTAAATACAACGTGACCATACTGTCCACGACCACCAGATTGTTTAGCGTATTTGTAGTTTTTATCAACTTCGCTTCTGATAGCTTCACGGTAAGATACTTGTGGAGCACCAACTTCAGCTTCAACTTTGAATTCACGTTTCATACGATCAACAAGAATTTCAAGGTGTAATTCACCCATACCAGAAATAATAGTCTGGCCAGTTTCTTCATCAGTATTAACACGGAAAGATGGATCTTCAGCTGCAAGTTTACCTAGAGCGATACCCATTTTTTCTTGGTCAGCTTTTGTTTTTGGCTCAACTGCAACAGAGATAACCGGATCTGGGAAATCCATTCTTTCAAGTACAACTTTATCTTTTTCAGAACAAAGAGTATCCCCTGTAGTAGTATATTTAAGACCAACAACTGCACCAATTTCACCAGCATAGATCTCTTTAACCTCTTCACGTTTGATAGCATGCATTTTCATGATACGACCAATACGCTCTTTTTTATCTTTTGTAGAGTTGTGTACGTAAGAACCAGCTTCAACAGAACCACGATATACACGAATAAATGTTAACTGTCCAACGAATGGATCAGTCATAATTTTAAATGCTAATGAAGCGAATTCACCATCATCAGAAGATTTAACTGCAACCTCTTTATCTTCATCATCCATCTCAGTACCACGAATGTCAGCAACCTCAGTTGGAGCTGGAAGATAGTCAACAACAGCGTCAAGTAAAGTTTGAACACCTTTGTTTTTAAATGCAGTACCAACAGTCATTGGAACGATGTGCATTGCGATTGTAGCACGCTTGATAGCAGCTTTGATCTCTTCTTCAGAGATCTCTTCACCCTCTAAGAATTTCTCCATAAGCTCTTCGTTACCATCAACTGAAGAGATCTCTTCAATCATCTTCTCACGGTACTCTTCAGCTTTATCTTGGTAATCAGCACGGATATCTTGAGTATTGTATGCAGAACCCATAGCAGCTTCAGCATCCCATACGATCTCTTTCATTTGAACTAGATCGATTACACCCTCAAACTGATCTTCAGCACCAATTGGTAATTGAATAGGAACCGGATTCCCTTTAAGACGTTCACGAATTTGACGCTCTACTTCATAAAAGTCAGCACCAGTTCTATCATATTTGTTTACGAAAACAATTGAAGGTACACCATAACGGTTTCTTTGTCTCCAAACTGTTTCAGATTGTGGTTGAACCCCACCAACAGCACAGAATACAGATACAGCACCATCAAGTACACGCATAGAACGCTCAACTTCAATAGTGAAGTCAACGTGACCCGGAGTATCGATAATGTTAATCTGTTTCCCTTGCCATTCACAAGTTGTTGCAGCTGAAGAAATTGTGATACCACGCTCTTGTTCTTGCTCCATCCAGTCCATAGTTGCTGCACCATCGTGAACTTCACCGATTTTGTGCTCAACACCTGTATAGAAAAGGATACGCTCAGTTGTTGTTGTTTTACCAGCATCAATGTGAGCAGCAATACCAATGTTTCTTACATCACTTAATTTATGAGATCTTGCCATTTTTAAATTACCTTATAGTTTACCAACGGTAGTGAGCAAATGCTTTATTTGCTTCAGCCATTTTGTAAGTATCTTCTTTTTTCTTGAACGCTGTACCTTTTTCAGCTGCAGCATCCATAAACTCGTTAGCTAATCTCTCAGCCATTGTTCTTTCATTTCTTTTTCTTGCAGCATCAACTAACCAACGGATAGCTAAAGACTGCTGACGCACTGGACGTACTTCTACTGGAACTTGATAAGTAGCACCACCAACACGGCGACTTTTTACCTCGATAATAGGTTTAATATTCTCAATAGCTTCATTGAATGTATCGATTCCTGATTTTTCACCTTTTGCAGAGATTACATCTAACGCACTGTAGATAATTTTTTCTGCAGTAGATTTTTTACCATCTAACATTACTTTGTTAATAAATTTCGTTAAAACTTTGCTTCCATATACAGGATCCGGCATAATTTCACGAACGGGAGCTTTTCTTCTTCTCATTTGTTTTTTTCCTTATCTTCAATTTTTTTCAAAAAATTTACTCAAAGTGTTTTAATAACACCCTGTAGCTATCTTTGAACATTATTCAGCTTTACACTTGTTCAACTGTTTCAAAAGAAACCAGTTTCTTGAGCTCACTGCTGAAGTGAACTTAGCGTTAGCGTAGTAAGCGGGACTTCGTTCCGATTACGTACTTAATTAAAATGTGTATCTAAAAAATAATTCTATTATTTTTTAGGCTTTTTAGTTCCGTATTTAGAACGACCAACTAAACGGTTGGCAACACCAGCAGTATCAAGTGCACCACGAACAATGTGATACTTAACACCCGGTAAATCTTTTACCCTACCACCACGTACTAGTACGATAGAGTGCTCTTGAAGGTTGTGACCCTCACCACCGATATAAGAGATAACTTCGATTCCTGAAGTTAATCTAACTTTTGCAACTTTTCTTAAAGCCGAGTTAGGTTTTTTAGGTGTAGTTGTGTAAACACGCGTACATACACCACGACGCTGTGGACAAGCTTTTAAAGCAGCAGATTTTGATTTCTTAACTACTTTTTTACGCTCTTTACGAATCAATTGATTGATTGTAGGCATATATTTCCTTTATCTTAATTTTTCCAGTAGAATGTAACTCACTAAATTTAGGGAGTTATAGACGCGCAATTTTATAGAAAAACTAATTAAAGTTTGCTTATTTTAAGAATTTTTTAATTTATTTTAAAAGTTGAGTAGATTTTTGAAAATTTATAAGAGTAGATAAGAGAGTGCCAAAAGGCAAACTCTTACTCTTCAGACGATGCGAATTTAATTGTTTTATTTTTGTAGATACCTGTTCCAACAGGGATAGTTCTACCAATAATTACATTCTCTTTTAAGTTGTCAAGATGATCAACTTTAGCGCTTACTGCCGCTTCAGTTAATACTTTAGTAGTATCTTGGAATGATGCAGCAGAGATAATAGAATCTGCTGATACTGCAGCACGAGTAATACCTACAAGGAATGGCTCAGCAATTGCAGGACGACCACCAAGACGAATGATTTTTTCATTCTCAGCAGCAAATTTAGACTTAGATACTAAATCGCCTTCGATAAACTTCGTATCTCCAGATTTTAAGATTTTCACTTGTCTTAACATCTGCGTAAAGATAACCTCAATGTGTTTATCGGCAATGTTAACCCCTTGAGAACGGTAAACTTGCTGTACTTCAGATACGAGATAATTATAAAGTGCTTTCACACCCATAATTCTTAATAACTCGTGAGAAGAAAGAATACCCGTAGTTAAACGCTCACCTGCGTGAACAAAGTCACCCGCATTTACAACAGGTTCATGTGATTTATCTACAAAGTACTCTTTAACAATTCCATTTTCACTATTGCTAACTACAATACGTACTTTACCACGTAATGGCTTACCAAAACTTACCGTACCGTCTATCTCTGAGATAAGTGCAGTAGCTTTTGGACGACGACCTTCAAATAGTTCAGATACACGTGGAAGACCCCCTGTAATATCTGATGATTTTTGAAGTGCTTTTGGTGTTTTTGCAATAATGTCAGCAATTTTTACCTCTTGGCCATCTTTTACAAATAAAGAAGACTTAGGCTCAATCGCATAACGTAATAACTCACCATCTTCTGTTGCAAGTACGATAGCTGGTTTATACTCAGATGAGATATGATCATTGATCATTAAACGTGTTTTACCAGTTAACTCATCTAACTGCTCAGTCGCAGTTGTTCCAACGATAATATCTTCATATTTTACAGTACCGTTAGCTTCAGAGATAATAGGGTTCGAGTATGGATCCCACTCAGCAATTACAACTGACTCATCAGATGCAGGTTTAGCAATTAAGCTTGTACCTTCAACTGCTTCATCATCTTCTGTAACAATTACTGAACCACGAGCAATATAGTGACGAACAGCTTCACGATTGTTTTCATCAATTACTGCTGCAAATAAACCTTTCTCTTTTACTTCATAACCAGCTTTAAGACCTTCAAATCTTT
The DNA here is from genome assembly GCA_037384685.1 of Sulfurimonas sp. GTDB lineage: Bacteria > Campylobacterota > Campylobacteria > Campylobacterales > Sulfurimonadaceae > Sulfurimonas. Next base: position 15,341 of record JARRNV010000001.1, on the reverse strand, counting down.
CTAAGTAGTCACCTTTAAGTAAGAAGTACTTAACAGTACCTGTCTCTTTAGCATAGATTTTTTGAGTAACCGGAGCACCGTTATCAACTAATAACTCAGATGCATATGGTACACGTGAAGGCACGTTCCATCCATCTTTAATAGTTTCAACAATAGAATCCTCAGCTATAACATCTGATCCACTTTCGTACGGGAAGTAATATTTCCCTTCAATTTGACCACTTACACCAGCAAGTTCATTTGGTTTTGCGATCTCATTTTTACGTAAAGAGTAACGTACAGTGTCTGTTCCGTTTGAGATACTTAATAACACTTCATCGTGAATAGTTTGAATCTCTATTTTTCCATCAAACGGTGCTTTAATTTTTGGCTCAACAAGTAGTACTGCCGCGTTACGACGGTTAGCAACTATATTTTTACCCTCTTTGTTTTGGTATGTTTTAAGGTTATAGTAACGGATAAAACCTTCTTTTTCAGCAACAACTTGACGCTCTTGCGCAGTTGAACTCGCAGTACCACCAACATGGAATGTACGAAGTGTAAGCTGAGTACCCGGTTCACCGATTGACTGTGCTGCAACGATACCAACTGCCTCACCAGGACGTACAATATGTCCAGTTGCAAGGTTAACACCGTAACAAAGTGCACAGATACCATCTTCACTTTTACATGTTGTCGGAGTTCTGATGTGCGCTGATTTGATTCCAGCCTCAGCAATCACTTTCGCACTCTCTTCATCAAGAAGTGTACCTTCAGCAAAAAGGATTTCATTAGAAATTGGATCGATTACATCATCTGCAAGTACACGTCCGTTAAGTCTATCTTCTAAAGACTCAATGAGTGTATTTTGATCAGAGATATCACTAATTTCAATACCTTCGTGTGTATGACAATCATGTTCAACAATTTTCACATTTTGAGCAACGTCAACAAGTTTACGTGTTAAGTAACCCGCATTCGCTGTTTTAAGAGCTGTATCGGCAAGACCTTTACGCGCACCGTGTGTTGAAATAAAGTACTCGATTACGTTTAGACCCTCTTTAAAGTTTGAAACGATCGGAGTCTCAATAATATCACCACTTGGTTTAGCCATAAGACCACGCATACCCGCAAGCTGACGAATCTGAGCTGCAGAACCCCTCGCACCAGAATCAGCCATCATATGGATAGAGTTAAAACCGTCTTTATCGTTTTGAACAAGGTCCATCATCTCAGCAGCTAGCGTGTTATTTGTATCTGTCCAAACATCAATAATTTTATTGTATCTTTCTTGCTCTGTTAATAGACCAGCTTCAAATTGTTTTTGGATTTCAATTACACGATTTTTAGAATCAGTAATTTTTCCCTCTTTCATATCAGGAACACGGATATCATCGGCAGAAATAGATACACCGGCTTCAGTCGCATGTTTGAAACCTAAATCTTTTAGTCTGTCTAGGAACGATGCAGTTACACCGATACCACCATGTTTTTGTACATAATCAACGATCTCATTGATAGCTTTTTTCTTCATTGTTTTATTCCATAGATCTGCTGGAACAAAGTCTGGAAGAATTGCTTTAATTAAAAGACGACCCGCAGTTGTATGGATAATTCTTCCATCAACACGAGTTCTTACTTTTGCATGTAAATCAAGTGCTTTATTTTCTAATGCGATATTGATCTCATCCACGTTAGCAAATAGTTTATTAGAACCTTTAACACCGTTTTTCTCTAAAGATAGGTAGTAAATACCAAGTACCATATCTTGTGAAGGTGTAGCAATAGCTTTACCAGAAGCTGGAAGTAAAACGTTCATAGATGCAAGCATTAGAACTTTTGCTTCAGCAATAGCTTCTGAAGATAAAGGCACGTGAACAGCCATCTGGTCACCATCGAAATCGGCATTAAATGCCGCACAAACTAATGGGTGAAGCTGAATAGCTTTACCATCAATTAGTTTAGGATGAAATGCTTGAATAGAAAGCTTGTGAAGTGTCGGAGCACGGTTTAACATAATTGGATAACCGTCAACAATCTCCGCTAAACATTCCCATACTTCATTTGTTTTCTCTTCGATCATTTTTTTCGCAGCTTTAACCGTAGTTGCGTAACCTTTATCTTCAAGCTTTGCAATAAGATGTGGTTTAAATAACTCTAAAGCCATTTTCTTTGGAAGACCACACTGATCCATTCTTAAATCTGGTCCAACAACAATTACAGAACGTCCAGAGAAGTCAACACGCTTACCAAGAAGATTCTGACGGAAACGACCTTGTTTCCCTTTAATAATCTCTGAAAGTGATTTCAATGGACGCTTATTAGCACCTTTAACTGCATTTGCACGACGACCATTGTCAAATAGTGCATCAACAGACTCTTGAAGCATACGCTTTTCATTTCTAACAATAATCTCAGGTGCTTCAAGTTCAACTAGACGCTTAAGACGTTGATTTCTGTTGATAACACGACGATAAAGATCATTAACGTCAGATACTGCAAATTTTCCACCATCAAGTGAAACAAGTGGTCTTAAATCTGGTGGTAATACTGGTAAAATAGTAAGCATCATCCACGCTGGGTTATTTCCAGAGTTTAAGAAAGATTCAATAACTTTTAAACGTTTATTGATAGTTTTTCTTTTTGCTTCAGATTTTGTATCTTCAATCTCTTCTCTAAGTTGATTAAACACTTCAACTAAATCGATAGAGTCTAGTAGATCGCGAACAACTTCACCACCCATACGAGCTTTAAAGCCGAGTTCACCAAATCTTTGCACAAGTGTACGGTATTGCTCTTCATTTAAAACATCATATTTAGCAACTGGAGTTTTTGCTTCAGCATCATAGTATGCTTCACCACCCTCTTCTACAATGTATGCTTCGTAGTAAAGTACACGCTCTAAATCTTTCATCTTGATACCAAGAAGCGTACCGATACGAGACGGTAATGAAGATACATACCAAATGTGTGCAACTGGAGTTACAAGCTCGATGTGACCCATACGAGTACGACGAACTTTAGTTGATGTAACTTCAACACCACACTTCTCACATACAACACCTTTATAACGCATCTTTTTGTATTTCCCACAAAGACACTCATAGTCACGAACAGGTCCGAAAATTTTTGCACAGAAAAGTCCGTCACGCTCTGGTTTTAATGTACGGTAGTTAATAGTTTCAGGTTTTTTAACTTCACCGTTTGACCAAGACATCACTTTCTCAGGCGATGCTAACTTGAACTGAAGCTGCTTAATATCCGTTGGTCTGTTATCTTCTGTAACTTCTATTGGCACTAATTTACTCATCGTCTTCCACCTCGTCCATAATCTCTACATCAAGAGCTAAAGCTTGTAGCTCTTTAGTTAATACAAATAAAGTCTCAGGAATACCAGAAGCTGGTACTGACTCACCTTTTGTAAGTGCTTTATATGCACGTACACGACCATCAACATCATCAGATTTAATTGTAAGCATCTCTTTAAGAACAGCTGACGCACCGTAAGCTTCAAGAGCCCAAACTTCCATTTCACCGAATCTTTGTCCACCAAATAGTGCTTTACCACCAACAGGCTGTTGCGTAACAAGCGAGTATGGTCCAGTTGAACGAGCGTGAATTTTTTCATCAACTAAGTGGTGAAGTTTTAAGATATACATATAACCAACGTTAACACGCTCTTTGATCTTCTCACCTGTTCTACCGTCATATAAAACTACTTTACCATCTTCTGCCATTTTTGCAGCTTCATAAAGTTTTGCAAACTCTAAAGCATTTACACCTTCAAAAATAGGAGTAGCGAACTTAACACCTTTTGCCCAATCACGAGCATGTTTTAAGAACTCTTCATCATCCATAGCTGCAATTGTTGCTTTTGCATTCATAAGTCCTGCAACATCTGCAATATCAGCCATTTTAGTACGTAAATTGTCTAAGAAATCTTTCTGTTTTGTTTCAAACTCAGCTTGGATCTGGTTTCCTAATTCACGCCCGGCCATACCAAGGTGCATCTCTAAAATCTGACCAATATTCATACGAGAAGGTACCCCTAGCGGGTTTAGACATACATCAACTGAACGTCCATCTTCCATATATGGCATATCAACTTCAGGAACGATGTTTGACACGATACCTTTATTTCCGTGACGTCCCGCCATTTTATCACCAACTTTAAGGTGACGTTTAGTAGCGATGTACACTTTTACATATTTTACAACACCGTTTGGAAGGATGTCATCTTTTTCTAAAATAGAAAGTTTCTCTTCATGCTCATCTCTAAATAGACGTTTTTGCTTTTGGAAATGATTTTTTGTTTTGTTGTATTGGTCTTGTACTTCTTCAGAGAACGCTTTTACAACATTGTTCATAGCAAAACGGTTAATACCTGCTAAGTCATCACCATTGATAAGCTCACCTGCTTTGTACTCTTTATCACCAATTTTTACATCGTTTTCTAAAGGCTCACGAGTAAGAAGTTTTGTTACACGTAACATCTCTTCTTTGTCAATCATGATAAGTCTGTCATAGTGCTCACGCTCTAAATGATCACGTTCCTCTTTTTCAAGCTCTAATGCACGAGGATCTTTGTCGTAACCTTTTTTCGTAAATACTTTGATATCTACAACTACACCTTCCATAGATGGCGGACAGTACAGAGATTTATTTACAACGTGACCAGCTTTTTCACCGAAGATAGCACGTAAAAGTCTCTCTTCAGGAGTTGGTTTTACTTCACCTTTTGGTGATACTTTACCAACTAAGATCATTCCACCTTTGATCTGTGTACCAATTTTAACAATACCTGACTCATCAAGGTGTGCTAATTCATCATCGCGAACATTTGGAATATCACGAGTGATCTCTTCAACACCATGTTTAAGCTCACGAGCTTCTACCTCTTTTTCATAAATATGTACTGAAGTAAATGCATCTTGACGAATCAGTTTTTCAGAGATTACAATCGCATCCTCGAAGTTGTAACCGTTCCAAGGCATGAAAGCAACCATAGCATTAACACCAAGAGCAAGCTCTCCTTGATCCATGTTTGGACCATCAGCAATGATTTGTCCTTTTTCTACGACTTGACCAATGTTAACAACCGGTTTTTGTGTAAAAGATGTGTTTTGGTTTGTTCTTAGGTTCTTTTGTAAAGGATAGTAATCAATAAAGATTTCACCATCTTCTTCACCCATTACATAGATGTGTTTTGCATCTACTTTTTCAACTTTACCGCCACGTTTAGCTTTTACACATTCCCAAGAATCACGTGCTACAAGTTTCTCAACACCAGTTCCAACCATTGGAGCCTGAGCTTTTAGTAAAGGTACCGCTTGACGCTGCATGTTTGAACCCATAAGTGCACGGTTGGCATCATCGTGCTCTAAGAAAGGAATAAGTGAAGCAGCTACACCAACAACCATACTAGACGATAAGTCAGCATATTGACATTCATTTGGACTTTTCAGCACTATCTCACCATCTTGACGAACAGTGATAAGTTTTTCTATAAACTGTCCGTTTTCATCAAGTTTATTAGAAGCAGCTGCAATCATTGCACCCTCTTCTTGAGTTGCAGTAAGATACACGATCTCGTTTGTAACTTGACCATCTTTCATCACTTTATATGGTGCTTCAATAAAACCGTGCTCATTTACTTTTGCATACGATGCTAAAGTATTGATCAGACCAATATTTTGACCCTCTGGAGTCTCAATTGGACAGATACGTCCGTAGTGAGTCGGGTGAACGTCACGCACTTCAAATCCTGCACGCTCTTTTACAAGACCACCTTCACCAAGCGCTGAAAGACGACGTTTATGAGTAACCTCAGATAATGGGTTTGTTTGATCCATAAATTGAGATAACTGACCGCCTGAGAAGAACTCAATAATAGTCGATGTGATCATTTTTGAGTTGATCAAATCATGAGGCATAAGCTCATTCATCGGTCCACTCATAGTAGAGAGTTTGTCACGAATAGCTTTTTGCATTTTAACTAAACCATTGTGCAACTCGTTACCTAATAACTCACCGATAGCACGGATACGTCTGTTACCCAAGTGATCTCTATCATCAATATGACCTTGACCGTTTTTAACTTTTATAACATACTTAACAGACTCAATAATATCTTCGTGAGTAAGTACAGTTACATATTCAGGAACATTTAGTCCAAGTTTATGGTTCATTTTCATACGACCAACTTGTGTTAAGTCATATCTCTCTGGATCGAAGAAAAGTTGGTTTACAAATGCATGAGCTGCTTCTTTAGTTACAGGCTCACCAGGACGCATTACTTTGTAAATACGAATCGCTGCTAAATCGTTTTCATCTTCGATCTCTTCAGTTTGTTTTAGAAGTTTTAATGAATCAGCATCAGCATTAAATGCATTGATAACCGAGCTATCTACACCTTCTGCTAAATCGTTAGCAATTTTAAATTCTGTAACACCGATTTCAGCCATTTTCTTTAATTTAGACTCATCAATGTGTGTCATAGTATCAAACAGAACTTCACCAGTTTCCGGATCGATAATAGGCTCAGCTAAATAACGCTCTAGTAATACTTCTAAAGGATATTGAACTTTAGTTAATCCATCTTCAATAAATTTTTGTGCTTTTTTCGCAGATAGTCTTTTACCTGTATTAACTAATACTTTTCCATCTGCATCTACAAGATCATACCCTAAACGTCCAAAGTAGTCAGACGGGTTAAAATCAATAGTAAAGTTGTTATCAGCAATATTAATTGTTTGAATAGGGTAAAATAGTTTTAAGATATCTTGTTTTGAATACCCTAGTGCTCTAAACATAATAGTAACAGGTACTTTACGACGCTTGTTAATTCTCATGTAAAGAATATCTTTTGGATCATACTCGAAGTATAACCATGATCCACGGTCTGGAATAATTTGACCAGTATAAATTAGTTTTGAACTTGCAGTTGTTGATTCTTCCTCTTTGAAGATAACACCAGGTGATCTGTGTAACTGATTTACAACAACACGCTCAACACCATTGATGATGAATGATGTTCTATCTGTCATTAGTGGAATATCACGAACAAAAATTGATTGTTCTTTAATATCTTTCACACCAAGCTTTTCTTTAGTATTTTCATCTCTATCCCAAAGAACTAAACGTGTTTTCATTTTTAGACTTACTGCATATGTAAGTCCTCTTTCCATACATTCACGTACAGTATATTTTGGGTTTGTTACTTCTGAACCTTCATACTCAATAGTGAGTCTGTTTTGAACATCATGAATAGGGAAAACTGATTGGAAAACTTTTTCAATTCCACTAGTATCTCTATCTTTTGATTCTAGCATTAAGAATCTTTCATATGAACTTTGTTGCAATTGTAATAGATTTGGTACTTCTATTTCTTGAGGAGTTTTAGAGAAGTCTACACGAAGACGGTTTCCGGAATATAAAGTGTTTAACATAGGCTACCTCGATAAGTTGTTAATTAGTGATTTTTGGCAAATCAATGTCCAATTCTAGGCGTCCCTAGAGTTGAAACGTAACTCTTTTTATTAAAGAGAATTTTATAGTGCTTATAAACGACATAAGGGCACTTTAGGTAAAAGAGTTTTTTCTTTTCCCTAAAGCGCCCGAAAATTGGAGGGGTAAACCCTCCATAAAAAGTTTAAGTTAAATTATTTAACTTCTACAGCTGCACCAGCTTCTTCTAATTTAGCTTTAGCTTCTTCAGCAGCTTCTTTATCTACACCTTCTTTGATTGTAGATGGTAAGTTTTCACAAGCGTCTTTAGCTTCTTTTAAACCAAGACCTGTAAGCTCACGAACAACTTTAATAACACCAATTTTCTTAGCACCAGCGTCAGTAAGTACAACATTGAACTCAGTTTGCTCAGCACCACCAGCAGCTTCACCACCAGCTACACCAGCAACTGCTACAGGTTGAGCAGACACACCAAATTTTTCTTCGAACTCTTTAACAAGTTCAGATAACTCTAATACAGATAATCCAGAGATGAATTCTAATACATCTTCTTTAGTTACAGCCATAATTTTCTCCTATGGTATTTTTAAATTTTAATTTTTTACTAGTTTTATCTAGACTAGTCCAAACCCAAGGTTTGTAAGTGGTGCCATCCATGTTGCAGCAAGCATACCAAGAAGTTCTTCACGTCCTGGAAGTTTAGCAAATGCATCAATTTTAGCTACATCAGCTGCTTCTTTATCTAGGTAACCAGCTTTGATAATAAATTTATCATTATCTTTTGCAAAGTCAGCAGCAACTTTAGGAGCATTGATAACTTCGTTTGACCAAACAAAGATATTTGTATCTTTAAGTTCAACACCTGTCATACCTGCTTTTTCTAATGCAATAGTTGCCAGTGTATTTTTTACAACCTGAACACTTGCGTCTTTAGCGCGAGCAGCTTTTCTTAAATCTTCTAATTCAGAAACTGTTAAACCTTTGTAGTCACAAATAACTACAGCAGTAGTTTCAGCAAAAGAAGCAGTAAGTTGCTCAATTACTTCAGCTTTTTTAGACTTAAGCATATTTTCTCCTTTCTAGACCTAACTTCAAGTGGGGTGGAAAGGGCCGATTAAGCTCACTACCGACTCGGTAGATGCCCCCTACTGTCTTTAGTCCAAGTTATTCAGATTCCCATAAGACATGAAAATCTTTACTTTAAGATAAATAATCTCAAAATAAAAACTTTCAAAATTTCCGAGAAAACTTCTCGGAAACTTTTATTATACTATTTTGTATCTAAAAGTTCAGCTATATCAAGTTTAACTGCTGGACTCATTGTTAAACTAAGTGCAGCATTTTTGATGTAACGACCTTTTGAAGAAGCTGGTTTTTGTTTGTTAATAGCTTTTACAAAAGTAGTAAGGTTTTCAGCAATTTTGACAGCATCGAAACTTGCTTTTCCGATACCGGCGTGAATATTACCTTTTTTGTCAACTCTGAAGTTTACTTGACCGCCTTTAACATTGTTAACAGCAGTAGCAACATCTGGAGTTACAGTTCCAGTTTTAGGGTTAGGCATTAAACCTTTTGGTCCAAGAATACGACCTACTTGACCAACAAGACCCATACAATCTGGAGCAGCTACAACGATATCGAAATCGATGTTACCCTCTTTTATTTGTGCAACAAGCTCATCTGTACCAACAATGTCAGCACCAGCAGCTTTTGCTTCGTCAGCTTTTGCACCTTTTGCAAATACTGCAACACGTACAGTTTTACCAGTACCGTGTGGAAGAACAATTGCACCACGAACCATTTGGTCTGCGTGACGTGGATCTACATTTAAATTCATTGCAATTTCAACAGTTTCGTCGAATTTTGCACTTTTTAATTCTCTTACAGTTGAAGATGCATCTTCAATTGTGTAAGATTTTGAACTATCAACTTTTTCTAATAATTGCTTATATCTTTTACTCATAACAAATTTCTCCGTAATAAATTCTGCCACAGAGTTTTAAATCGTTGTGGTCGACGATTTTCGTAAAAATTAATCTACGATTTCGATACCCATTGAACGAGCTTGACCAGCAAGAGTATTTGCTGCCATCTCTTTATCATCTGTATTTAAATCTTCAATTTTAGACTCAACAACTTCCATAAGTTTTTCGCGAGTAATTTTTCCAACTTTGTTTTTAAGTGGATTGTCACTCCCTTTTTTAAGTCCTGCTGCTTTCATTAAAAGCTCAGATGCAGGTGGTTGTTTAGTAATAAAAGAGAAGCTTCTATCGTTATAAACAGTAATAACAACAGGAACTTTGAATCCCATTTTATCTTTTGTTTTTTCATTGAATGCTTTACAGAATTCCATGATGTTTACACCACGTTGTCCTAGTGCAGGTCCTACTGGTGGAGCAGGGTTTGCTTTACCAGCTTCGATTTGTAGCTTGATATAGTCCATGACTTTTTTTGCCATTTTTCTTCCTTTTTATGAATTTAAATTATTTTTTCAACTTGAGTGTAAGAGATATCTACAGGAGTAGCTCTACCAAAAATTGAAACATTAAGTTTTAGAGTTCCATGCTCTAAGTCGTATTCATCCACAGTACCTGTGAAGTTCGCAAACGGTCCATCAATAATACGAACAGTTTCACCGTTATCAAAAAATACTTTTGGTTTTGGTGCCTGACGATTATTTACACGATCTAAGATAACTTGAATATCATGTTCGCTTAGAGGTGTCGGACGATTCCCCTCTCCAATAAACCCCGATACTTTCGGGATAGACTGGATCATATGTTGTATTTCAGTATTGAGATCAATTTTAGCAAACACATATCCACTATAAAGAGATCTCTCTGAAACTTTTTTCTTTCCGTCTTTTACTTCAATAACGTCTTCTGTTGGAACGATTACATCTGTAATATGCTCTTGTAGTCCATACTCTTCAATCATATTAAAGATTGCATCTCTAACTGCTCTGTCACTTCAATAGGTCTGGATAGAATACCATTGATGTGCCATATTTTACTCCTTAACCTAAGATTGCTGAAACTACAGATGACATAAGAAGGTCAACTAATGCTAAAAAAGCTGCTACAGCAGATACAACAACAACAACAGCGATGTAAGCTTGTTTTACCTGACCCTTTGTAGGAAAGATAACTTTGCTTAACTCTAGTTTTGCATTTTGGATATGTTTGCCTAAATTCATTTTTCTTTCCATCATCTTAAAGTATTATTTATTATAAATTATACTCACTAGTAAAACTAATAATAAATAAAGTGGCAGGCGTGGAGGGACTCGAACCCCCAACACCCGGATTTGGAATCCGGTGCTCTACCATTGGAGCTACACGCCTAAAAAGAGAAAAAACTGCTTAGAGTTTCATCTCTTTATGTACTGTATGCTCTTTACAGAATTTACAATATTTTCTTACTGAAAATTTTTCAGTATGAGTTTTTTTATTTTTAGTTGTGTGATAGTTACGTCTAGTACACTTTTCACAACCTAAGTGAATTGCTTCTCTCATTTTAAACCTTTAAAATTGGCTCAAGGTAATTCGCAAAAGCGAATTACGCAAGAATCTCAGCTACAACACCAGCACCAACTGTTCTACCACCTTCACGGATAGCGAACTTAGTACCTTTTTCCATAGCGATTGGGTGGATAAGCTCAGCAGTGATAGTTACGTTATCACCTGGCATAACCATTTCAGTACCTTCTGGTAAAGTGATAGCACCAGTTACGTCTGTTGTACGTACATAGAACTGTGGACGGTAACCATTGAAGAATGGAGTATGACGACCACCTTCGTCTTTACTTAATACATAGATCTCAGCAGTGAACTTAGTATGTGGAGTGATTGAACCTGGTTTACAAAGAACTTGTCCACGCTCAACTTCGTCTTTAGCGATACCACGGATAAGAATACCACAGTTATCACCAGCTTCACCTTGTTCCCAACGATTTCAACTTCGTCACCAACTTTAACGATACCACGCTCGATACGACCAGTAACAACTGTACCACGACCAGAGATTGAGAACACATCTTCAACTGGCATTAAGAAATCTTTATCAGTTTCACGAGTTGGCTCTGGGATATAAGCATCTACTTCAGCCATAAGTTTAATGATTTTTTCTGACCACTCACCAAGAGTACCAGTTTTAGCTTCTTCAAGAGCTTTAAGAGCTGAACCAGCTACGATTGGAGTATCGTCACCTGGGAATTCGTATTGATCAAGAAGTTCACGAATTTCCATCTCAACTAATTCCATTAACTCTTCATCATCAACCATATCTTCTTTGTTCATGAAAACAACGATGTATGGTACACCTACTTGTTTTGAAAGAAGGATGTGCTCACGAGTTTGTGGCATCGGACCATCTGCTGCAGAAACAACAAGAATAGCACCGTCCATTTGAGCAGCACCTGTAATCATGTTTTTAACGTAGTCCGCGTGACCTGGACAGTCAACGTGAGCATAGTGACGTGTATCTGTTTCGTATTCAACGTGTGAAGTAGCGATAGTAATACCACGCTCTCTCTCTTCTGGTGCGTTATCGATTTGATCATAATCCATCATTTTTGCACCGTTACTAACTGCTAATACTGCAGTAATAGCTGCTGTTAGTGTAGTTTTACCGTGGTCAACGTGACCAATTGTACCAATGTTAACATGGGGTTTGTTACGTTCAAACTTTTCTTTTGCCATAGTGTCCTCCGACCTTTATTTTGTGAATTGAAATGGAATTATATCCAAAAATCATTCAATTATTTCTTAAACATTCTAAAAACAATTTTGCTGGAGCTTATGATGGGAATTGAACCCACGCCCTCTTCCTTACCAAGGAAGTGCTCTACCACTGAGCCACATAAGCAAAATTGTCAAAATGCAAGAAATCATTGCATAATTCTTAAATGAAATATTAGTCTGATTAGAAAAAAAGCTATATAAATATACAAATACTACTATATAAAGGTATATAAATATAATTGAAGTAATTTTGTTGAAATTATACTTCAGCTTCCAGAATCTGTTCTCAAGTGGAGCGGGTGAAGGGATTCGAACCCTCGACAGCCTGCTTGGAAGGCAGGAACTCTAGCCACTGAGTTACACCCGCATATGAACAAGTGGTGGTGGGAAGAGGAGTCGAACCTCTGAACCCGTAGGGAGCGGATTTACAGTCCGCCGTCGTTGGCCACTTGACTATCCCACCATCTTAATCTGGTCTAACACTGTTTCTAATATTCAAAATTCAATGGTGCCGACACGAGGATTTGAACCCCGGGCCTGCTGATTACAAATCAGCTGCTCTAGCCAACTGAGCTATGTCGGCATCGAATTTGAGCCAGAATTATAGTGCAAAATAATTTCAATGTCAAGAGTTTTTTATCAAAAATGTAAATTTTTTCCATCTTTAACAAGAATCGCATCAAATTCATTTTTATATCCCTCTATCTCTTGTGTAATTTCAAGGATATAAGCAGGTTTAATATGGTTAATATAAAGAGTGAAATCTTTTCTTTTTAGATCTTCTAAAGCTGTAAAAAGTAGTTTTGGAGTGAGATGCTTACTATTAAGTGCCAGCTCTTCTAAATGGGATGGAAATGAGCATTCAATAACAACACTATGAATTGATTTGTTTTTCTCTATCTCTTTGATAGGTGTATCTAAATTGCATGTATCGGCAGTTATTAAGATCGAATTACCGTTTTTTGTATATATATACCCACAGCTACATACAGTATGTTCTGTTTTAAATGGTTGTATCGATTCATTTTTAGAGATTTCATATATTTTATTTAATTCTATATCTATATATTTAATGACAACATTCCCGTTGGGAAGTTGAATTTTTGAAAAGTCAGGCCAGATAATATCATTTAAAAAATGAGTTTGCAGTGCAAGAAGTGTTGCTTGAGTTCCATAAATATTAAGTGTTTTTGTTCTTTGCTCAAAATAGTTATCTATAATGTAAGCGATATCTACTATATGATCTAAATGTGAATGTGTAAGCCATATATTTTCAATATATAAAGTTTCTTCACCGAGAGCATCGAGTAAATTACCGGCATCTATTACATCTGTATTGTTTAGTGCAAATGATGTAGTTCCAAAACCTTTTGCTTTTGTGCCATATGCACCTAAAACTTTAATATGTTCCATACACGACTCCAATTTCACAAAATCATTATATCATTTTTTTATAGTTGAACTTTTAAAAGATTTTTCCCAGCTAAAATATATGAAAAACTTGTTATTATAAAAATATTTTTATTGTAAAAGGGATTGGATGTTAAAAATACTTTTCTCACCATCAGAAGGAAAAAACAGTGGTGGTGCTGCAAAGAAAAAAGATATTTTTGGAGCTACTTCGGCTCGAGAAGAGATCTTAAATAAATACAATGTAATAGTAAACAGTGGTGATGAAACACAGATAAAAGGGTTATTTGGAATAAAAAAGTTTGATGACTGCAAGCCTTACATAGAAGATATTTTTAATGCACCACTTATGAGTGCAATTGAGCGCTATGACGGTGTTGCTTATGATTATCTTGAATACAACTCTTTAAATATAGAAGCCAAAAACTATCTCAAAGAAAACACCATAATCTTTTCCAATCTCTTTGGTCCACTGCTTGGAGGTGATCCCATTCCAAACTATAAAGTAAAACAAGGTAATAGTATAGGTGACATAGAACCTGATAAATTTTATAAAGATCGTTTTACTTACCAACTTGATCTCTTTATCGGCAATAGTGATATATTGGATCTGCGAGCCGGATATTACGATAAGTTTTACAAAACCTCAAAACCGTATACAACGCTCAAGTTTTTAAAAAATGGAAAAACAGTATCACATTGGGCAAAAGCTTATAGAGGAATAGTCCTTCGAGAAATAGCAAAATCAGGTGTCAATTCACTTGAAGAGTTTAATAAACTAGAATTTGAAAATCTCAAAGGTAAAGAGATCAAAAAAACACAAAACAAATCAGAAATTATTTATGAGATCGTAGAATGAAAGATTCACAAGATTTTTTGAAAAGTTGATCACACTGTATGGTCGTAATGTTGTTATAGAAGTTTTGCAAGATGATTCGATCGAAGTACATAAAATTCATCTCGCAAAATCAAACAAACCTGACGGTGCTATAAATAAGATCATGCAACTAGCACAAAAGCGAAATATTGAGATCACGTATCACGAAAAAAGTGCCCTTAGTCGCATTAGTAAAAATGCAAAACAAGATCAAGGTGTTGCTATTGACATCTTCGCAAAGAGTTACCAAAGTGCAGATGCAATTAAAAAGTTAGACTCTTATAAACTCATCGCACTTGACGGTATCCAAAATCCGCAAAACCTTGGAATGATTATACGAAGTTGTGCCGCTGGTAATGTAGACGGAATAATACTACCAAAGAAAAACTCTGCAAAAATATCTCCGCTTGTGATAAAAGCAAGTGCCGGAACACTTTTTAAAATTCCGATCTATTTTTGTAACTCATTAGATGATGTGCTTGAAAATTTACAAGATACCAATATCTATGCTCTTTCACTTGAAGCAAAAAATTCACTTTACGATCTCAAACCTGCCAAGAAATCTATATTTGTTTTAGGGAATGAGAGTGAAGGAGTAAGCAATGAGGTACATAAACTATGCAACGACTCTTTGATCATACCTATGAACAGAGGTGTAGAATCACTTAACGTTGCGGTAACTGCCTCTTTGATCGCTTTTATGAGGTCATGATCTCATAAGGGCGCGCTATCTCACGAATAACCTCATCAACCGACATATGACGCGATTTTCGTAAAAACTCTCTGCCATCTAAAAATATAAGTACTGTAGGGATCGCAAAAACACTAAAGTGTGCAGCTATATCTTGAGATACAGACACATCGAC